>CAJMRU010000039.1 GCA_905215845.1 uncultured bacterium | reverse complement strand
GTCTATTAGTTTTATCTTTACATCTATACTTAATTGCTGATATCTAATAAAGCAATTTATTCTAAAATACATTGGTTCTCCAAGATGCTCGTATATCTTTTGTGGATTTTCATAATTTGATGTACAAATTATAAGTGTATTCTTTAAATTTACATGAAAATTATTGTCCTCAAACTCACCTGTATCAAACATTTGATATAGAGCCGAATATACAAATCTATTAGCTTTATCAAATTCATCTAAAAATATTATATTTGATGTTCTTTTTAATAAATCTTTAGCAAATGATGGAGCTTGAATTTTATCTCCATATAAATAATTTAAATGACCTTCATTTTGGAACATAGAAAATTGACTGTAAAACATTTCTTCTCCTAATAATTTTGCTAATAATCTGCCAGTTTCCGTTTTTCCTACTCCTGATGGTCCATATAGCATTATTACAATTGGTTTATCTTCTTTATTTAATTTCTGTTGAATTATTAAAGATTGTATTACTTTCTCTAATGCTTCTTCTTGTCCCAAAATTACAGAATTACAATCTTTTTTAAAATTCACAATTAGTTTATTATCTATTTTTCCATAATCATGATTATATTCACCAATATCTTTTTCATCGAATTGTTTTTTTAAATCATTAATAATCTCAATTGGTGGATTTTGTATGATTAGTTTGCTAATATTATATTTAGAAATATAATTTACAAAATTACTTGTTACAGCTTCTGTGACTCCTGAATATTCATTACTAGACACAGTTAATAAATCAATTACATTTTCTTCAGGTTGCTCTCTCTTTTTTGTTCTTGCCCCTGAATCTTTACTAATAATGTATTTCTTTCGTTTTCACTCAAATTAACCAACTTAGTTAAATTATAATTATTCTTGTCTCTTTCATAAAACTTCATTGTAAATTCATTAAAAGCCTTTGTAGGTCCTGTATAAATTATTACTTTTTTATTTTCAATCATTTTTTACTCCTGCAATTATTATATCATATATTGGTAATTCATTATTCGAGCTTTGTGTGTTAATACTTAAATCTTCTTCCGATAATACCTTCTTTGCTGTATTTATTTCATTTTCTAGCTTTAATTCTTCCTTTTTGGTTGTTCCTACTTTAATCCCATAATAGCAAAGATCCATTTTTAATAAATCTCCAAATTTATAGTTATTTTTAAAACAATCAACATTGAATCTTAATACTGACTTTTCTACATTATTTTTATATGCCAAAAATTCAAAGTATCCTTTTGTTGATAGAATAACTTCATCCACTTTCTCAATATTAATTTCTTTTAGTTCATCAATCTTTTCTGGATCTTTCAATAAAGACAAATAAGGAAAAACACTTTTTAAATATGTTAAAGTATCTTCATCAATACGTAATCTTAAACCAGTCAATTTTTCGATATTAGAGTCTAAATCGGCTAGTTTTATAAATTCAGTCATTATATTAGTAGTTATAGTTGAATTTACTATTTTTTCATTAGATTGATGTCCTGATGCTCCTGCTTTCACTCCTAAAGATAAATTAAGCATTTTTAATAATGATGTTTTTACTGAAGCGCTTCCTTCAATTCCAACTTCTGCATTGTTTCCACTGATTGCCTTATTTATTTCTTCAACAGTTATATTTCCTTCATTCATTATTGTAACATAGTCAATCGCTGCATTCTCATCATAATAAATTACTTTTAATATTTTGTTGGATTTTGTATTTTTTTTGCTCATTTTTGTCCTCCTCTTACTTTGTCAAATCATATCACATTTTCTGTAAAAAGTCTAGCAATTCATTGATATTACAAGTTTTCATAATTTTCTACATCTTATTGTACAAATAAATTTTTTAAGTTTCCTTTTGAAAACTATTGCATTTTGTTAACTATTGTTATATAATATTTTTGTTAACAATTAAATTAATACTCCTCCCACCCATAGGCATACTTGAAAGACCAACTATTAAAAGTCAATAGTTTTTCTTAAAAAATTTAAAATAATATTTTATACACCACAAAAAGACTTTAGCAAAAATGTTAAAGTTATGTAAAGTTATTGTAGTACATTGAAAATTAGAAATTATGTATATTATGAAAATTTTGAAGGTCGATAATCTCTATTTTCTTTTAAAACATGGAAAATAATTCCAAGTAGTTTACGCTCTACACCAGCCAAAGCAACATAATGATGTTTACCTTGTGAACGCTTTTTAACATAATATTCATGCATTACTGGGTCATTATTTGATGCAATGAAAGCAGCTTGATAGATAGCATGTCTTAAGTATGGAGAACCTCTTTTTGAAGTTTTTCCATCAGTAGACTTTTTATTGCCAGATTGATTTTCAGATGGATCAATACCAGCAAAAGCTGTTAGTTTATTTGGAGAATTAAAATTATGAATATCCCCAATTTCAGCTAGTATAACAGGTGCTATTTTTTTCCAATACCAGGAATACTTTCTAAATGACTATCAAATTTAGAATAAATTTCTTTAATTTTTAGATTTAATTCATCTACTTGATTTTCAAGAAAGATAATTTGATTTACAAGTTGCTTAATTTCAAAAGAACAAGCATCGCCAGTAAATTTGATACCAAAAGAATTTTTAGCTAAATCTTTTACTTTACGAACGGTATCTGTTCCATGTCTACCTTTAGACGCTTTTTTTAAGAGATTTGCCAGTTTTTTAGTATTAAAATTTACAACTTCACTTGGAGTTGGGCAATTAAGTAAAATTTGTTTTGAAGCTTCGCCAAATGTATCAGAAAAAACATCTGAATATTCAGGAAAAACTTTGTTAAGGATGCCTTTAATTTGAATTTTTGCTTTAGAAATATTATCCACAAGGTTTCTCCTGTACCTTGTTAAATTTTTCAAAGCAAGTAAATCATCATTAGGTAGAGATGTTTGCTCAATACCATTAAAACTTAAAAAATTAGCAATAATTATTGAATCAATAACATCATTTTTTTGCTTACGATTAGAATAAGCACCTCTAAAAGATTTTATTTGATAAGGATTAAAAACAGAAACATTAAAACCTTTATCAGTAAGTGCAGAAAATAGAGAAAGCCAATAAGTTCCAGTAGCTTCCATAGCGCAATAGATTTGAGATTGGTCATAATTACTAATAGAGTCAATTAATTTTTCTAAACCTTCATTGGAATTAGTAAATTTAATGGCTTTAACTAAAATAGAGCCATCTTCATCAATTAAAGAAGCTACATGATTAACTTTTGCAATATCAATACCTAAATAAAACATAATAATACACCCTTTCTAATTTTTGTTAGAGGAAACCCTCAATCTCTTTACACAAATATAACCTAGCGACAAATAAAAGTCATTATTGAAAAATAATACTTATCCAACTTATTAATATCCGAGTGTAAAGTAGAGGCTTTAGTCTTAGGAAAGAGCCTTATGCTCAAGGAGGCGGCTAAAACCACTCTAACATTACAATAATTTTACCATAAATTGGTTTTATATTAAAGATTATGAGTTATGAAAAACTCATAGAAAAAAATAAAAATAATTAATGTTAAGTTAATTTTCTTAAACTAACATTATTATACTAGGAGGTGGAAGTTTAGTCTTTGGTATGAATAGATTAAAGAAAATTTTAATTACAATAATTGTGCTTGTTTGTTTTATTAGTTTAATAATAGTAGGTTATATATTCGTAAAAGACTATTTAGAATGTAATTCAAACAATGAAGATATAAATGATTTAATAGATGAAGTATTTATAGAATATTCTAGCAAAAAAGAAAATAATATCGATTGGGATTATTTAAAGTCTATAAATGAAGATATTATTGGATGGATAGAAATAGAAAATACAGAAATTAACTATCCTATACTTAAAGATAATGATAATCTATATTATTTAAGGCATAATTATTTAAAAAAGTATAATAGTAATGGATCTATCTTTACATTAGATATTAATCCATTTAATGATAGCGAAACTTTACTATATGGGCACAATATGAAGAATGGAACTATGTTTTCGGCACTTGGGAAATATCTTAATAAAGACTTTTTATTTTCACATCAAAAAATTAAAATTTATACCCAAAATAAAAACTATGAAGGTGTGATATTTAGTGCCTATTCAATAGGGATAGAGACAGAAAAAAATAGTATTTCAAAATTAAGTTTTGATGAAAGAATAGAATACTATAAAAAATCAAGTCAGATAAAGGTAGATAATGTCGAAATTACAAATAAAATAGTAAAATTATCAACTTGTTCATATATAAATAGTAGAACAAGACCAACAGACCAAAGATATTATATTATTGCAACACTTAATGAGATAAATTAACAAAGGAAGGTGATGTGTAATATAAATATGCTAAAGAAAATATTAAATAAAATACAAAAGTTTGAAAGTCAGAAACAAATAAAAGTAGATAAAATATCAGAAATTAAAAATGAAATTAATGATATAGATTCTAAATTAAAAAAACTATACACATTTAAGAAAGAATATGAAAAACTAGAAAATGATTCGGTAGAATACCTAAATAGTTTGAAGTGAGGTGGTTTATGACCGAGAAGGAACAAGAGATTTTAGAATTATATTTAAAAGATTTACGAAAGAAAAGACTAATAATAGTATTTATTATAATTTGTGTAATAATAATTGGCGGTGCATCTGCTAAAAAGTATTTAATACAAAATAATGTAGATATTGTATCAAATGAGAATATTACACAAGAAAATGTAGTAAATGATGTTAGTAATAATACTAAAGTTGAAAATGTAACTCAAAAAACAGAAGAAAAGAAAGAGGAAACAAAAGATGAAACTACTACTAAAAAAGAAGAAAATACAGAAGTTCAAAAAACGGAAGTTAAGGAAGAAACTACAAAACAAGAAAGTAATTCTTCTAATAAACAACCAGAAACAAAAACTGAACAAGTATCTTCTAAACCAGCCAATAAAAATTTCTTATTTACTGATGGTTATACAATGGAGAATGTAACACAAGCTGCACAGGATTATTTAAAATCAAGTGGACATGCAGGAGAATGTACTCCTATAAAAGATGATGAAGGCATTTATTTAGGAATGAGAGTAACTTTTTATTAAAATTTGCTAAAAAGGGCTGACAAATTTAAAAGAACACGTTATTCTTAAATAAAGGGGTGGTCTTTTATGAAGAAGAAAATTATAATAATATCAATAATAAGTGTTTTGTTAGTTATAATTGGTGTTATAAGTTATTGTGTAATTAGAAATAAAATACCTAACATACAAGCTAGTGAAAATTCTATATTAGAAAATGATTTATCAAGTGTAGAAATTGATAATGATGAAGAAAATACAGAAAACTTTATTGTAGAAGAAGAGCAAAAACTAGAGGAAAGTAATACAGAATCAGAAGAACAAATAGCAGAAACAATACAAAATGAAGAAACAGCAAAAGAGCTAACAACACCTGTTGCAGAAACAGCAAGTAAAAGTGATAACATTAATAACAATTAGGAAAGAAAATGCAATTCCTACTATAATTACACAGAATATTGCAGATGTAATTAAAAATGAACAAGGTTGCAAAATATTATCTAATTCAGAGTTTGCAATGATATTAAAACAAAAGCCATTAGACTTACCAGCTATATGTAAAATATTTGATATAAGTGATGAGGAAGCAAAATATGTTATAGATTCTCCTGCTGGACAAGGCATTATTGTTTATGGAGAAGATAAAGTTGCATTTAGAAACCAAGTTTCTAAAGAATTTTACATATATCAAATTAATCAAACTTCTAATATGCAATTAAATAGGAGTTAAAAAGTGGCAAACGAAAATGGAAAAGATGTAGCAAACTCATTAAGTAGTTATTCAAACACCTTAAATAAAGGTACAAATGCACTATTGGATAGTGCTAATCAAATTAATAAATGGTATGCAGAACAGGTAAATAAAATTGCAGGAGAAGAAAATCAAGATACAAGACTTGAAACAAATGTAGATAATAGTGTTGTAGAAGATACGGAAGAAAAAATAAACAAAATACAAACCAAAGTAGATGACTATACAGATATTCAAACCAACAATAAAAATAAATTAATTTCTAATCAAAATACAGGAAGATTAAAAACTATGAATACAGATGAAACACTTGAAGATGCAGTAGAAAAAGAAAATGAAGTTAAGGATTTAGGCTCTAAAAAGGGAAAAATAAATAGCAAAATTTCTACTGCAATAAAAGGTATTAAAGTTATTAATAATACTGTGAATAGATTTGTTAAAACAGGTAAAACATTAAATACTGCAACAAATGAAGGCGGATTAAAGAGCTTTGAAAAAAGTTCTAGTAGAATAATGACAAAACCAGCGAGAAAAGTTGCAGATAAAGTAACATCAAAGACTACAAATATTGTTAGAAAAACTGGGGTTAAGGCAACAAAAAAAGTAGTTAAAGAAACAACTAATATTGTTGTAAAAGCTACAAAAGTTGCTATGAAAATTGTAGCAGAGGCAGTAAAACTTTTATTGTCAATGTTACCTTCAATTGCACCAGTAGTTATAATAATAATTATAATTGCAGCAATTGGAAATTTCTTTAATTTTAAAACTACTCACGAGGCAGATGATATAAATTTTGATGATATCTCTTCAATGATAATAGTAATAGAAGATGAGAAATTACAAGCAATATATAATGAGTTTTTAAAAAATATGGGAAAACCTTATTTAATGGATCATAGTAATTTATCACACGATACTTGTATGGAATACTATGATTGTTCTAGTTGGACGATTCATTGTTTAGCACATGCTGGTATAAAAGTGATTCCAAATACTCGGAGCACAGGGTATTTATACAAATTATTGTAATCCAATAGAAGTAACTGATAGAAAAGCAGGAGATTTAATTTTTCTAAAAGATACATACGATACAGGAGAACCTGGAAGTATATCTCATGTTGGTATTTATATGGGAGAATTAACTATAAATAATGAAACAGCAGAATGGGTAATTGATACTGGAGGAAATCCAGAAGGTGTAAAGATTAGAAAATATAATAATGGTTGGTGGAATGGTGAGCATTTTTATGGCTTTGGAAGGTTAAAAGAATAAGATTGGAGGTTATAATATTTGAAAGTTAAAATGGTGAAAATGGGGATGGATATAGATAAAACAAGAAATCACAGAATAAGAGGTATTGTACCAACAGAAGATGGAAAATACTTATTTGTTGAAATAATGCAGGGAAGAAGACCAGACAAGAGATATACTTCATGTTCTCAAAAGGAATATGAAAAAATGTATCCAAATCCAGAATATATTTATTTCGATAGTTGTTTTAGAGTTGATATACCAGAAGATTTTTTTAAAAATTATACACAGGAATTTTCTGATTATGATAGAAAGCCACTATATGAATATTCGCATACAAAAGATGACATAGTAAAACTATTGCAAGAATTTAATAAAGATATAGATGACATTGAACTTACTGATGATTATTACATTGATAAATATTGTGAAGAAAAGGGCTTTTTTAGTTTGTATGATAATAGATTAAAACATGATTATAAACCAATTGAAGTAGAATGGACAGATATGCTAAAAAATGGCGATACTAGAATTAAAGTTTTATATACTTGTTATTCTGCCAATGGTTTAAAATATCAAGAAGAACAAACAAGAGAAAGAGATACACAATATTTTATCAATGAATATGGTAAAGAAACAATGG
>CAJMRU010000038.1 GCA_905215845.1 uncultured bacterium | reverse complement strand
AATATATAAAAATAAATATAAAGGGAGGAATTTGTAATGGCAACAAATCCAATGCAAAGAAAAGCAAGAAATTCATTTTTATTAGGAATGTTAACTATGTTAATAATATCAGGAATAATAATAGCATTTTTATTTATTCAATTAACAAATATTAAAAAAGCAGAAAAACAAGAAAAATTAGCAATGGTAACAGTTTATACATTAAATAGAGATGTTGATGCAGGAGAAGAAGTAAGTGAAACAGATTTTACAATTACATCAGTAAACAAAGATATAGCACCTAAAGATTATTTAACACCAACAGACTTAAAAGAAAAAAATATAACAAAAATAGCTATGACAGCAGGAACAGTTTTATCAAAAGAGATGATTTATGAAGATGAATCGGAACAAGGAAATGATGTAAGAAAACAAGAGTATAATATGTTTGTGTTACCAACAGATTTACAAAACGGAGATTACATAGATATAAGATTAATGTTACCTTCAGGAACAGATTATATTGTGGCTTCTAAAAAGAGAGTTGAAATACCACAAATTGCACAAGTAGATGCAACAGATACAATTTCAGTTAATTTATCAGAAGAAGAAACATTATTAGTTAGCAATGCAATAATAGATGCTTATAAAATAGTAGGTTCAAAATTATATGTTACAAGATATACAGATCCAGGAATTCAAAAAGCATCAGAACCAACATTTCCAGCTAATAAAGATGTAATGTCTTTAATAAATGCAAATCCAAATATTGTGGAAAAGGCAAGACAAGCATTATGGGCAAGATATAATGATGGAGATGGTGTAAACCAAAGAAATAATGTTATAAATTCAGCAATAACAAATGCAGGAGATCAAGCAACACAAAATCTTCAAACAAAGATGGAAGATAGTATAACAAATTCACAAACAAGAAGAAAAGAATATTTAGATTCTTTATCAGCAACATCAACTACACCAGAAACAACTACTACACCAGACACAACAAATACAACAAAATAAAAGAGAGGAATTAAAATGAGAAAAATAGGATTTATAGGAGCGTATGATAAAACAGATTTACTATTAAATTTAGCTAAGATATTAACAGTAATGAATAATAGAGTATTAATAATAGATTCAAGTTTAATGCAAAAAGCCAAATATGTTGTACCTGTTATAAATCCTACTGTTACTTATATAACAACATTTGAAGATTTCGATGTTGCTGTTGGGTTTAGTAGTTTAAGACAGATAAAAGGTTATTTAGGATATTCTGAAAACGAAGATTTACCATATGATATTATATTAGTAGATTCAGATACAGAAGAAAGTATAGAAAACTTTGAATTAATGAAAGCAGAAAAAAATTATTTTGTAACAGCATTTGATTTATATTCATTAAAAAAAGGATTAGAGATACTAAGTGGATTGAAAGAGCCAATTGCATTAACAAAAATATTATTTTCAAAAGATATGACAAAAGAAGAAGATGATTATTTGAACTTTTTATCGCTTGGATATAAAGCTTTATGGAATGACTATAGAATATATTTCATATTAAATGAAGAAGATACGAATTCATTAATAGAAAATCAAAGAGCTTCAAAAATAAGATTTAAAAAATTGAGTTCTCAATACAAAGATAGTTTGACATATATAGTTCAAGAAATACTAAAAGATACAAGCGAAAGTAATATTAGGAAAGTTGTTAAAATTATAGAAAGAGGAGTATAAATATGTCAATTGTAACATTTTACAATAATAGTATAGAACAAACAGGAAAAACAATGTCAATTGCAGCGATTGCTACATTTATGTCAATTGAACATAATTACAGAATTCTTATAGTATCCACAACAAATAAAGAAGACAATTTGAAAAGTTGTTTTTGGGAAGAAAAGAAAAAAAGAAGAAACTTAGGAATATTTGGACCAAATGCAAATCTTGAAGTACAAAATGGTGTAGAAGGATTAACAAGAATAATAAAAAGTAATAAAATAACACCAGATATAATTACAAATTATACGAAGGTTGTGTTTAAAGATAGGCTAGAAGTTTTATTAGGAAGTAATCAAGCTGAGTGTAATAGTCCAGAATTACAAAATATAGAAAGAATATATCCTGAAATAATAAAATCAGCAAATCAATACTATGATTTAGTTTTTGTGGATTTAGATGAAAATGTAGATGAAGAAACAAAAACTTCAATAATAAGTATGTCAGATGTAACAATAGTTAATTTAAGCCAACGTTTGAAAAGTATAAATAAATTTGTTGAAACTAAAGCTAATACAAAAGGTGTACAAGATAGAAAGAGATTGGTTTTAGTTGGAAGATATGATAGATATTCTAAATATAATTCTAAAAATATAACGAGATATTTAGGAGAAAAAAATCAAGTACTTACAGTGCCATATAATACATTATTTATGGAAGCAAGTGATGAAGCAGGAGTACCAGATTTATTTTTAAGATTTAGAAAAATGACGGATACAGAAGAGATTAATGGATTTTTTATGGCAGAAATAAGAAGAGCATCTGAAAATATAATTTATAGATTACAAGATTTACAAATGAAGTTGTAAAAGAAAGGAGACCTTAAATGACTATAACAAATATAATATTATCTCTAATTGTAGTATTATTAGTAGGATTTGCAGTATATTATTTCTTGAAAAAGAAAAAAGAAGAACCAGTAGAAAAAACAATAAGTGTAGATGATAAAACATATACATTAGATGCAATGAGAGATTTTGTGAAAAGAAGATTAGATGAAATAACAAAAGTCAATTTATATGATATAGGTCTTTCAGAAGAAGAATTAAAAAGAAGAAAAAACAAAAAATACGAGCTAAAAAAGGCATTAAAAGGATGTACATATGGAGATGTTAATGATAAAAAATATGTTAAAGAATTAATATATGATTTATTAGCACAAGAATATGGCGTTGATGAAACAAATATATCTAAAGCAATACCATTTGATATTCCATCACTTTTAACTGCTAGAGACAAATTTGATATTTTAATATATGTATATAAAAAAGAATTTGGATACGAAGCTTTAACAGAAATGATAAAAAAATATGATTTAGCAGAATTAAAATATGTAGAAGGAGAAACAAAACCTTCATATGTAATTACTGAACAAGAAATTGAAGATATATATGAAAAGGAAAATATAACATTAACATTTGCAGATAAATTAGCAATAGTAGTACAAAGAATTTATCAACATTATAAAGGATACAGTTCAATTGATGAAGTAAGAGATATGAATATAGATGGAGTTTCTGGAGGTGTATCAGGTCTACCAGAAAGTTTTTTAAGCCAAGTAGCACAAACAGATGGAGATTATTTAAATCAAGTGGCAGAACACAAAGTACCAAGAGCCTGTGATAGTATTTGGATATTCTTCCAAGGTAAATCTATAAGATTAGCTTTCTTATCATTTGAAACAGAAGCAGAATTAAAGAGAGTATGTCAAAACATATATAAATACAATAATCCAGGACAATTATCAGACACAAATGGATATAAAATAAATGAAATGAAAGATGGTTCTCGTGTCGTTGTAGTTAGACCAAGTTTCTCAGAAACATGGGCATTTTTCGTAAGAAAATTCGACGTTAAACGTGCAACACTAGAACAATTAGTAAGAGACCCGGGAAAAGAAGATGCAATAGAGTTATTAAAATTCTTGGTAAAAGGTGCAAGAATTACTTCAATAACAGGAGAGCAAGGTTCTGGTAAAACAACATTATTAATGGGAATGATAGAAAACATATATGAAACAATGAACATAAGGGTTCAAGAAACAGCGTTCGAGTTACATTTAAGAAAAATATATCCAACAAGAAATATTTTATCTTTCCGTGAAACAGATACAATTTCAGGACAAGAAGGTTTGGACGTTCAAAAGAAAACTGACGGTTCTGTAAATATCATTGGAGAGGTTGCAACAGACCCCGTAGCATCTTGGATGATACAAGCAGCCCAAGTAGCATCTAAATTCACTTTATTTACTCACCATGCTAAAACATTTCCAAACTTAGTAACAGCGTTAAGAAACTCAATGTTAAGAACTGGTGTGTTTACAGATGAAAAAACAGCAGAAGAACAAGTTGTACAAGTTTTAAACTTTGATATTCACCAAGTAAAAGACTTTAGAGGAAAAAGATATATAGAAAGAATTACAGAATGTATACCAGTAGAAGATAAAAATGAATATACTTTTGACCATAGAAAAGAAAAAACATTAGAAGGAAAATTTGATAAATTTTTTGACAATGCAACACATTTCTTTACAAAAACAACAGATAAACAATTATATACATATAGAAATATAATGGAATATATAGACGGAGAATATGTAATAACAAATCCAATAACAGATGAAAATATAAAAGAAATGAGAAATAATATGGATGAAACAGATGTAGAAGCATTTGATAAATTTATAGAAAAACATTGGGCAAAAAAATCAAATGAAACAGTAACAGTAAATAGTGAAGCAGAAAAACCAAAAAGAGGAAGAAAGCCAAAACAAGTATAGTAGCATATAAAGTATAAGAGGAGGTGCAATAGTAAGTGTCTAATCAAATAATATTTTACATAATGGGTGGAGCAGCAGGATTATTAGTAATATTGATAATTGCGTATTTTATATTAGCAAAGAAAATGCAAAAATCAGAGTATAGACAAATAAAAAGATTACAACAAGGGACAAAAGAAAAATCATTCTCTTCAGAAGTGCTTTTTCAAAAACTATATATAATGTATGTAAGAGTTCCATTCTTTAAAAGATATATACTAAAATTGCGTAGAAGATTAGAGATTATAAATATTGATGATGAATATAGTACAAGAAGAGACTCAGCTAAAATTTTAACTAAAGCACTTGCCTTAATTATACCAATAGTTGTTATAACAATTTTATTAACTAAAAGCAATTATCTGATGATGACAATATTACTTATTTTTGAATTATTTATGATAGATACATTAATAGATGGATCAGTAGATAAAAAAGATTCAATGCTATTAAAAGAACAATTAGATTTTTTTGCAGAAATAAGACATGCATATCATGAGTTTAATATGGTAGAAGAAGCTATATATCAAGTATCACAAGATGATGAAATGAATGTATCAAGGCAAGGAGAAAAAATCTATGAAATATTAATTTCTGATGATCCAGAAATGGAATTAGAAAAATATTATGATATAGCACCAAATATATTCTTAAAAGAATTTGCGGGAGTATCATATTTAACAAAAGAATTTGGTGATAGAAAAGTAGACGGTGCATCATTGTACTTAAAAAATATAAATAACATATCAAAAGAAATGCAATTGGAAATTTTAAAAAGGGATAAGCTAAACTATGTATTTCAAAGCTTATCACTAATTGCAATAACACCAATATTATTACTAGAGCCATTAAAAAACTGGTCAATATCTAATTTCTCATTTACAGCAAGTTGGTATGAAGGAAAACCAGGAATGATTGTTCAAATATTAATATTAATATTAACATTCATATCTTATACTTTAGTAAGAAGATTAAAAGATAATGGTTCAACAGGAATAAATACAAAGAACACAGAAAATCCATGGCAAGCAAAATTATATAAAAACAAAATAATCAGAAAGTTTGTTAACTTATTTATCCCAAAAGAAGGAACAAGAGAATACAGAAAAGTACAACAACAATTAAAGGATGCGGCATCACACTTAAAAATGGAGTGGTTGTATATTAATAGAATAACTTTATCAATCACTACATGTGTTGTGTCTATAATAGTATTTTCATACTTGCATAGATTAGCAATAGATTACATATATACAGAGCCTACTACAAGTTACAATTTACTTCGGAGAACTAGATGAAAAAGATAAGGCCAAAGCTATGGAAATAACAGAACAAGATAACATAATATTGGATATGTTTAGAGGAAAAATGGACACAACAGAAAAGCAAATAAAAATAGCAGTAGAAAAACAAAAATTCTATGAAGAAGCAGATGATGAAGAAATAGATCTAGCAGTAGAAAGAATTTATAAAAAATTACAAGTTGTAAATAGTGAGTATCTAAAATGGTTTGAAATCTTATTATCATTTGTATTTGCAATAATAGGATATATGGCACCAATGGGATTACTTATGTTCCAAGTAAAAATGAGGCAAATAGAGATGGAAGATGAAGTAATGCAATTCCAAACAATAATTTTGATGTTAATGCGAATTGAAAGGGTAAATGTTGAAATTATATTAGAATGGCTAGAAAGATATGCAAATATATTTAAAGAACCAATTTCAAAATGTGTAAATAACTATGAGTCAGGAGCATGGGAAGCATTAGAAGAAATGAAAGAAGAAGTAAGTTATATGCCTTTAATAAGAATAATAGAAAGCTTACAAGCAGCTGTAGAAAAAATTCCTATTAAAGATGCATTTGACGAGTTAGATTCTGAAAGAGATTACTATCAAGAAAAGAGAAAAGAATCAAATGATAGATTAATAAAGAGAAAAGGCATGATAGGAAAAGCAATAGGCTTTGCACCAATGGTATGTATGTTTGTTGGTTATCTAATTATACCATTAGTATATATAGGATTAACAAGTATGTCAGATACAATGACATCATTAATGTCACAAACAATGTAAAGGAGAGGAAGTTTAATGGAGAATGCATCAAAAGCATTAATAATGGCAGGTAGTGTATTAATAGCACTAATAGTAATTGGTGCATTCATATTAATGTTAAATAACCTTAATGATTACCAAGAAAAAAATGATACACTAGTACAACAACAGCAAATAGTAGAATTCAATAATCAATTTTCTACATATGATAGAACTGGTTTGAGAGGTACAGAGATGTTATCTTTAATGAATAGAATAATAGATTATAATACAAGAAAGACAACAGAAGATGTAGGATTTCAGAAAATGAAAATTACTATAAAGGGAATAGACAGAAAAATTTTAGAAGCTATAAGATATGATCCGTCGGGTCCAAATTTATTAATAAAGAAAGATACATATACACAAGAAAATTTATCAGAAATAGTTACAAAACCTCAAGCATTAGAAAAGAAGTATCAGAAAAAATATATTGCTCAATTAGTAAGTAATGCTTCAAATTATATGGATATTTATAATGATAGTGGATTATCAGTGAATCAAAAAATAAAAGAAATTGATGATAAAAAATGGTTACCAAAAAGTATAACTTCATATGGAGGATTGGATAATGTAAAAAATGATATAATGATATATTATGAATATTCACAATTCAAAAGGACATATTTTGATTCTACAGGAGAAACTAGATATGATAAAAATACAGGAAGAATTATAGAAATGAATTTTAAATGTACAGGGATAGGAGAATAATATGGAAAATGCATCAAAAGCATTATTAATGGCAGCAGGTGTATTAATAGGGGTAATGATTTTGGCTCTAGCAGTATATTTATTTATAACTTTTGGAGGTACATCAGCCAAAATACATGATAATATACAAAAAGACCAATTAGCTAAATTTAATACTCAATTTACTAATTATGAAACAAAAGATAGTGTAACAATTTATGATATTATTTCAGTTGCTAATTTAGCAACTGAAAATAATAAAGAAAATCAATTACAAAAGAAGAATACACCTACTACTGGAATTGATAATTATATAACAGTAAGATTAAAAGGAAAATGCATAGAAGGTGGAGAGAATACAGATATAAAACAATTAGAAAATGAGTATAATAAAAAA
>CAJMRU010000037.1 GCA_905215845.1 uncultured bacterium | reverse complement strand
ATATATAATGTTAATTTTATTAGCATTTATTATGCCTTTATTACCAGTAATAGTAACTCCACAAGAACAACAGT
This sequence comes from uncultured bacterium, assembly GCA_905215845.1. Taxonomy (GTDB): domain Bacteria; phylum Bacillota; class Clostridia; order TANB77; family CAG-508; genus CAG-269. The sequence continues at coordinate 7,700 of CAJMRU010000037.1, read as the reverse complement.
ATCTACAACCAAGAATGGTTCCAAGTTTTGCTTCGATTTTAGGAATATTGATTTTATATATAATATGTAAAATGCAAAACCAAGCTGATAAAAATAATACAAATAAATCTGAAAAAATTATTAACAAAATATTAGTGTTTATATCAACTTTTTTAGTAGTAATGAACTCTATTTATTTTATATATGCTTCTACAGAAAATAGAGCTTCTGCATATTTAGACAGAAATGTAGCTAAGTCAATTATTGAAGAAATATATGAATATGAAAATGAAAAACAAATAAAAATAGAAAATATAGGATTAACATGGGATAAAAATCCTTCAAATTATTATAATGGACAACCTACTATGGAGAGTGCAAATGTAAGAAGTATGGTAATAGAATGGTCTGCAATCGAAGTAATGGAATTTTATAGTGGAGAAAAATACAATAAAGTAGAAACTCCAAGTAATATAATTGAAAGATTTGCTGAAGAGAATTGGGATTTTTATAATCCAGACCAACTTGTTTTTGAAGGAAATACATTATATATTTGTTTATTTTAAGTTAAAATGTCTAGAAAAAAACTGAACTTTATATATGAAAAATCGTTATAAAATATAAAATTTATTTTATGGCGATTTTTTTAGATTTTGGTGAATAAAAATTATAGAATTTAAGGCATTGAAAAATTGTAAAATAAACTAAAATAAAATGTTATAAATTGGCAATAAAAAAAGAAAAATAGAAATTGACATACGAAAATTTATATAGTATTATAGTGGTAATATTAGTATTTAGGTGGGATAAGTATGAAAAAAATAATGAAAATATTTGTAATAATTTTTATAACAATAATATTTAGTGCTAGTAATTTTTTAGTATATGCAAGTGGAGACTTGCAAAACAAAATACAAGAAAATGAAGTAACACAAAATAAGACACCACATGAAAATACAGTTCAAACAAATGAAAAAAACGAAAATCAATCAAATAAAGTTGAAGAAAATGAAATAAAGAAAAATGAAGTTTCAAGAAATGAAACTCAAGCAAATAAAGTAGAAACAAATCAGATACAACAAAATGAAATAAATGATGTTCAAACTAATAAAAATGAATTAAATAGAAACGAAACAAGTAAAAACAAATCAAGTAATAGTGAAACAAATAAAATTGAATCAAATGAAACAGCAACTTATAACGAGAAATTAATTGATACAAATGAAAGCAAAGACAAAATTGGAATATATAAGATATGTGTAGGAGCTAGTTCAAATAAATCATTAGAAATTGCAGGAAGTAGTAAAGAAAACAATGCCAAAGTCGGGTTATGGGATTACGGAAATGCAACAGCACAGAAATTTAATTTTGAATATATTGATGGATATTATAAAATAACTGCAAGACATACAGGAAAGAGTTTAACAGTTAAAGACAATGAATTAAAAGAAAATGCAGAAATAGTGCAATCAGATTATATTGGATTAGATGGACAAAAATGGATATTAAGGGATAGTAAGAAAAACGGTTGGTTAATCTCACCATTAAGTGCTCCAAATTTGTCAATTAGCATAGAGGGAAAAATTGCTAATGGTGCTAAAATTGTATTGTCAAATACACAAATTGAAGATAATCAAATGTTTTATTTATATAACCTAAATAAAGAAGAAAAAGTACAAGAAAATGGAATATACAAAATAGCCGTAGGAGTTGATAGTAATAAAACATTAGAAGTAGCAGGAAGTGATAAATCAAATGGTGCACAAGTAGATATATGGAGTTATGGAAATGTAGCAGCTCAAAAATTCTATTTTGAATATAAAGAAGGATATTATAAAATAATAGCAATGCATACAGGCAAAAGCTTAACAGCAAAAGAAAACAATATAAAAGAAGGGACAGAAATAGTACAAGCAGATTATAAAGGACTAGATGGACAAAAATGGATATTAAGAGATAGCAAGAAAAATGGTTGGATAATCTCACCATTAAATAATCCAAGTTTATCATTAACTGTGCAAGGTTCAATATCTAATGGAGATAAAATGATATTATCAAATACAAAAGATAATAATAATCAAATGTATTACTTATTTAATCTAAATAATTCAGAAAGAACTCATGATGATGATATATACAAAATAGCGATTGGAGCTGATAGCAATAAAACAATAGAAGTAGCAGGAAGTAGTAAAGAAAATAATGCAAAAGTAGATATATGGGATTATGGTAATGTGCCAGCACAAAAATTTAAATTTGAATATCAAGAAGGATATTATAAAATAATGGCAACACATACTGGAAAAAGTTTGACGGTTAAAGATAATAACATAAAAGAAGGAACAGAAATAGTCCAGTCGGATTATAAAGGACTAGATGGACAAAAGTGGATTTTAAGAGACACAAAGAAAAATGGATGGGTCATATCATTATTAAATAATCCTGATTTATCAATAAGTGTAGAAGGAAAAATCGTAAACGGTTCAAAGATTATATTGTCTAAAACAAGAGATAATGATAATCAAATGCTATACATAATGCCTCCAATAGATAAAAATATAAAAGAGGGATTATACGGAAAATCTGGTTTAATGTATAAAGGAAATGGTGGTTCATATTTAAAATATTATCAAATAGGAACAGGAAAAAAACATTTATTTTTAAATTTTTCAATACATGGTTTTGAAGATTCTTATGATAAAGATGGAGCAGAATTAACTTATATGGCAAATGAATTTTGGAAATATCTAAAAAATAATATGTCTGAAGAATTAATTAAAGAATGGACAGTATATATATTACCAGTTTCAAATCCAGATGGACAATATAATGGATGGACTAATCAAGGACCAGGAAGAACAACTGTATATAGTTGGGCTCCAGAAAATAAAGGTATAGATATGAATAGATGCTTTCCAATAGGATGGACAAAGTTAAATTCTTCAAGAAATTATACAGGAGAACAACCTTTACAAGCATATGAAGCAGAAGCATTAAGAGATTTTCTTTTGAATAATGTAGGAAACGAAAATTTTGTTATTGATGTTCATGGATGGTTAAATGAAACAATAGGAAATAATGAATTAGGTAGTTTTTATAGAAATGAATTTGGAATAAGTAATCACATAGGAACATATGGAAAAGGATATTTTATACAATGGGCAAGAAGTATACCGAATACAAAATCAATGTTATTAGAATTACCAGAAGTGAAAAGTCATAATGAATTAATACAAAAAGGATATGTTAATAAATTTAACACAGCAACAATGAATTTATTAAAAAGCTATTAAAAGTAGGAGAAGATATGATGAAAATAAAAAAGATAATTTTAGCAATAGTAATAATTGAAATAATTATAAGTATGGTTGGAATAAATACATATGCGGTTAATACTATAAATACCAATATTGTAAATAATTCAGAAACTTCTAACAATAGTATGAAAAATAATGAAATTGCAACAAATAAAACAGATAAAAATAATGAAATAAATAGAGAAGAAAATACTAACAAAATAGAAAGTAACAATAATATAGAAAATGTTAATAAAACACAAAATAGCAATACAGTAGAAAAAAATAATATAGTAGAACAAAACAAAGATTTAGAAAAAGATACTACTATTGTAAATGAAGAAATTCAAGAAGATTCTAAGTATAGTTTAAAAGATTATTCTTCAATAAAGAAGACAGAAAAATTACAAAGTAATGGAATATACAAAATAGCAGTTGGAGCAGATAGCAATAAGACCATAGAAGTAGCAGGAAGTGACATATCAAATGGTGCAAAAGTAGATATATGGAATTATGGAAATGCAACAGCTCAAAAGTTCTATTTTGAATATAAAGATGGATATTATAAAATAACAGCAATGCATACTGGGAAAAGTTTGACAGCAAAAGAAAATAGCATAAAAGAAGGAACAGAAATAGTACAGTCAGATTATACAGGTCTAGATGGTCAAAAATGGATTTTAAGGGATAGTGGAAAAAACGGTTGGGTAATTTCTCCATTAAGTAATCCAAACTTGGCAATAAGTGTAAAAGGTTCAATAGTTAATGGTGCTAAAATAGTATTATCTGCTACAAAAGATAATGATAATCAAATGTATTATTTATATAATATGAATAAAGATGAAAAAACACAAGGAAATGGAATATATAAAATAGCATTAGGAGTTAGTAGTAATAAAACTGTAGAAGTAGCAGGAAGCAGTAAAGAAAATAATGCAAAAGTAGATATATGGGATTATGGAAATGCAACAGCACAAAAATTCTATTTTGAATATAAAGAAGGATATTATAAAATAACAGCAATGCATACAGGGAAAAGTTTGACAGCAAAGGAAAATAGCATAAAAGAAGGAACAGAAATAGTGCAGTCAGATTATACAGGGGCAGATGGTCAAAAATGGTTAATAAAAGATAGTGAAAAAAATGGATGGCTAATCTCACCATTAAATAATCCTAACTTATCAATAAGTGTGCAAAGCATAAAAAATGGTTCAAAATTAATATTATCAAAAACTCAAAATACTGATAAACAAATGTATTATTTATATAATATAAATTCATTAGAAAAAACTCAAAGCAATGCTACATATGAAATTTTAGTAGGAGCAAAGTCTAATAAAGGAATAGAAGTAGCAGGAAGTGATACTTCAAATGGTGCTAAAATAGGAATTTGGGATTATGGAAATGTAGATGCACAAAAATTCAATATTGAATATAAAGAAGGTTTTTATAAAATAACTGCAAAACATACAGGAAAAAGTTTAACAGCAAAAGGAGATAGCATAAAAGAAGGAACAGAAATAATACAATCAGATTATACAGGGGCAGATGGTCAAAAATGGTTAATAAAAGATAGTGGAAAAAATGGATGGTTAATTTCGCCGTTAAGTAATCCAGAATTAACAATAAGTATTCAAGGTGCAATTCAAAATGGTTCAAAATTAATATTGTCAAAAAATCAAATAAATAATAATCAAATGTTTTATTTTATTAAAACAGTAGAGGTAAAAAAGACAATAGAAAATGGAATATATGAAATAGCAGTAGGAGCTGATAGTAGTAAAGCAATAGAAGTAGCAGGAGGAAGTAGAGAAAATAATGCTAAATTAGATATATGGAATTATGGTAATTCTACAGCTCAAAAATTCAAAATAGAATATGTAGATGGATATTATAAAATACTAGCGGGACATACTGATAAGAGTTTAACTGTTAAAAATAATAATATTACAAATGGAATAGAAATTGTGCAAGATGAATATAAAGGTGAGTTAGGACAAAAATGGATGATAAGAGATAGCAAAATAAATGGATGGACTATTTCACCTATAACAAGGCCAGACTTAGCAATAAGTGTAGAAAATACTATACAAAATGGTTCTAAAATTATCCTAGAAGGACTAAAAAAAGCTAATGATAGACAAATGTACTATTTGTATAAAACATATATTGGAGTAAATATAGATTCAAATAAATATCCAGGAATAGAAAGTGCAATAAATAAATTAGTTGAAGCACATCCGAATTGGGAATTTGAAATTTTATATACTGGTTTAGACTTTAATACAGCAGTAAAAGGTGAATACGAATATGCAAATAAACAAGCAAATTTAGTGTATACACCAACATACAAAGGAGATTGGATAGCTCCAAACCCATATGTTAGTAATTCATGGGCTTCAGCTTCATATAAAGGAATAGCATATTTTATGGATCCAAGAAATTTCTTAAATGATACAGATGTATTTCAATTTGTTGATTTAGGAAATTATGCAAGTAGTGGAGCGACAAGAGATTCAATACAATATCAAGTAAATGGAACATTTTTAAATAATTATGCTGAAGACCTTAGAAGATTATGTGAAAACAATAATATTAACCCATACTACATAATTGCAAGATTATTCCAAGAACAAGGAAGAAATGGTTCAGCAACATTAGAGATGGACGGTGGAGATGGAAAAAAATATTATAATCCATTTAATATAGGAGCGGTAGTAGGAAATGATGTTGCAACAGCTTTAGCTAGAGCTAAAAAAGAAGGCTGGGACACAATGGTAAAAGGACTTGAAGGTGGAATGAAAATAGTAAAAAGTGGTTATATAGATGTAAAACAACATACTTTATACTTAAATAAATTTGATGTAAATCCAGCAAGTGGAGGAGGGTTTTATAACCATCAATATATGCAAAACTTATCAGCAGCATATAGTGAAGCAGATATATTAAGAAGTTGTTATGTAGATACTAATACATTAGATAATAGAATAAAATTCGTAATACCTGTTTATGAAAATATGCCAAAAACAATTTCAGAAAGACCAACAGGTCAAGGAGAAAACCCAGGGACTTCAGACAAAGGTCCAATTAGTGTAAAAGTTGTTGATACTGATATGGGATTGGCATTAAGAAAAGAACCTTCTACATCAGGAGCACTAATAGAAAGGATGCCAACTGGTTCAGTACTATGTTCAGTTGAAAGACTATCAAATGGATGGCACAAGGTTATAGCACCATCAGGAAATATAGGATATTGCTCAAATGTTAACTTACAAGTTATCCCAGATGAAACAAACTGTAAAGATAGAGTTAGAGTAAAAACAAATGATGGTACTGGAACAAATGTAAGAACAGGACCAGGAACTAGCTATGATGTTATAAGAAGTGTAGGAGATGGAACAAAAGGAACACGTATTATGACTAATAAATACAATTATGAAGGTTATTCATGGGATATAGTTATTTTTGATGATGGAACAAAAGGTTTTGTAGCAACTAATTATTTAGTAAAAATAAATTAACTTGAAAGGGGAATGGTAAATTAATATAGTAATTAGTTTACCATTTTCTATTATGTAAAAGTTTTTATATTGCTTTTATGGTTTATACAAGTGGTTATAGGTAAAAACAATTTAAAAAACTAAATATATGAAGTAAGGAAGGAAAATAATTATGAAAAATAGAAAAAAGATATTAATAATAGGAATAATATTTTTATTAGTTGCAGGAATGTACAGTTTTGTATATGCAGCAGGAAGATTAGTAGATATACCAGTACCACCCAATAGTGCAGGAAAAGCCGATTTTACCTCAGAAGAAGGAGAAGAAGAAGCTAAAAAATATGAAGAAAATAAGATAAAAGAAGAACAAAATTCAATTAGTACAATACAAGAAAATGTAGAAAAATCAGGAAATAATTATTTAAAATCTTTAAAAGTAGAAGGGTATAAGATAGAGCCGGAATTTAATATGCAACAAGATAATTATACAGTATATGTTGATAATAAAAGTAGACTAAAAAACTTGAATATAATAGCAGAAACAGATGATAAAAAAGCTAAAATAGAAGGGGCAGGAGTAATAGAAATAACTCCAGAACAACAATATGTTAATGTAAATGTTATTGCAGAAAATGGTAATTTAAAAGTATATACAATAAAAGTAGAAAATCGTTCTGATAAACCAGAAGACAAAAGTAGAGAAATAACTGTAATGATTATAACAGTGATAGTTGTTTTGTTAATTGGTGGAGTAGTTATAATTGCTGATAAAAAATCAAAACGAAAATAAGTAGTATTAGACAGTAAAGAATAAAAGAAAAATTAATAAAAAGTTGAATAATTTAGAGAAAAATGTTATTATAATGAAGTAATGTATAATTTTTAGGAGAGATATGTATGAATAAAAAATCTTTAATAATTTGTA
>CAJMRU010000036.1 GCA_905215845.1 uncultured bacterium | reverse complement strand
TAAATAAAGACAATAGTATAGAAAAAAACATAGCAAAAAATACAGAGACAAAAGAAGGAAAAAAAGAAAGTAAAAAAGAACTAAACAAAGGAAGTAATAAGGGTAAAAATAAAGAGATAAATAAAGAAGCAAAAACAACAAGAAAACCAAGAGTAAACAAAACTAACAAGAAAAATGACTCTATATTTAAAAAATCAAAATTAAAAATTATACCATTAGGTGGACTACATGAAATAGGAAAAAATATAACAGTATTTGAATATGAAAATGAGATTATAGTAGTAGACTGCGGATTATCATTTCCAGAAGATGATATGTTAGGAATTGACTTAGTAATTCCAGACATAACATACCTTGAGAAAAATGTAGATAAAATTAAAGGATTAATAATAACACATGGACATGAAGATCATATAGGAGCAGTACCATATTTATTAAAAAAAATAAATATCCCAATTTATGCAACAAGATTAACAGCAGGATTAATCAGAAACAAATTAGAAGAACATAAATTATTAAGAAGTACAAAATTAAATGAAGTCATGCAAGGACAAACAATAGAATTAGGAAAGAATTTTAAAGTAGAATTTATAAGAAGTTCACATAGTATTCCAGATTCAGTAATGTTAGCAATAACAACACCAGCAGGAACAGTATTGCATACAGGAGATTTTAAAGTTGACTATACACCAATAGATGGGAAAATAATGGACTTTGGAAGAATAGCAGAATTAGGAAATGAAGGAATATTAGCTTTAATGTCAGACAGTACAAATGCTGAAAGAAAAGGATTTACAATGTCTGAAAGGTCAGTAGGAGAAGTATTTGATAAACTATTCTTACATTGTACAAAAAGAATTGTAGTTGCAACATTTGCATCAAATGTTCATAGAGTACAACAAATAGTAAACGCAGCAGTAAAATATGATAGAAAAATTGCAGTATGTGGAAGAAGCATGATAAATATGATAGAAACTGCAAGAGAACTAGGATATATTGAATGTCCAGAAAACATATTCATAGACATAGATATGATATCAAATTACCCAGATGAAAGGCTAGTAATAATTACAACAGGAAGTCAAGGAGAACCTATGTCAGCTCTAACAAGAATGGCAGCAGGTGATCACAGAAAGGTGAAAATTACACCAAATGATTTAGTAATTATATCAGCAACACCAATACCAGGAAATGAAAAATTTGTATCAAAAGTAATAGATGACTTAATGCAAATAGGAGCAGAAGTTGTATATAGTTCGCTAGAAGCAATACATGTTTCAGGACATGCTTGTCAAGAAGAACAAAAATTAATTTTAGCACTAGCTAAACCAAAATATTTTATACCAGTTCATGGGGAATATAGACAATTAATAGCTCATAGTGAAACTGCTCAAAGTATGGGAGTAGAAAAAGATAATATCATTATGATGTCAAATGGAAGAATTCTAGAAATTAATGAAGAAGGAGCAGAATTTACTTCATCAGTACAAAGTGGAAGAGTTCTTGTAGACGGATTAGGTGTTGGAGATGTTGGAAATATAGTTTTAAGAGATAGACAACATTTATCTCAAGATGGTTTGATAGTTATAGTTTTAACTATGGATGCATCAACAGGAGAAGTAGTTGCGGGACCGGATGTTATTTCAAGAGGATTTGTATATGTAAAAGAATCAGAAAATTTAATGGATGATGTAAAATCGGTAGTTAGACATGAAATAAAAAAATGTGAAGAAAGAGGAATTCGTGACTGGGCTACAATAAAATCAGCAGCTAGAGAGAATTTAAGAGATTATATTTTTATGAAAACAAAAAGAAATCCTATGATCATTCCAATTATAATGGAAGTATAGGAAAAGTTTTGAAATGATTTTGGGGTCGGAGTGATTTTTCACTCCGACCCCAAAATCATTTTGTTGAATAGAAACTTTAATAAAAATATCCAAAAGTGGTTGACTTTTCCTAAAAAACATTATATAATATAAAAGCATGAATTAAGCGAAGAAGCCAAATGTGGCTACATCTCTTGAAACAATAGAGGTGGAGGGAACTTTGGTGGAGTATGTCATGGCAGAGACCAGGCGGTAAGTTTTATAAAAATAGCACTTATCCCAGAATTATCATGCATATTTTGGGTTTTATTTATACAAATTAATGTTACTTTTAAAAGACCCGTAGAAACTATTTAAAGATTATTATTTAGATAGTTGTAAAGTCTTTTTTATAAAAGTGATATTGAAAACACCAGAGTGCGTTTTAACTTGCCACGGTAATTTAGGTAGCAACTATAGCTATCACAAACAAAAAATAATTTTTAAGAAGGAGGGAAAATTACAATGGCAAAACAAGTAGCAACAAGTGAAAAAATTAGAATAAGACTAAAAGCTTATGACCATGTAATTTTAGAACAGTCTGCTGAAAAAATAGTAGATACTGCTAAAAAAACAGGAGCAAAGGTATCAGGTCCTATTCCATTACCAACACAAAAAGAAATCGTAACAATATTACGTTCTCCACACAAATATAAAGATTCAAGAGAACAATTTGAAATGAGAACACATAAAAGAGTTATCGACATTCTTTACCCAACACAAAAAACAGTTGATAGTTTAATGAAATTAGAATTACCAGCTGGTGTTAACATCGAAATAAAATTATAATTAATGAAATTATAGTAATTTGATTTTAGACTACAAATAAATATGTAGCATCAAAACCAAGCTGATAAGTAAGTAAAATACATATAAAATTTTATCAGCCAATAGTTAGGAGGAAATAGTAAAATGAAAAAAGGAATAATCGGAAGAAAAGTTGGAATGACACAAATCTTTGATGAAAAAGGAAATGTTATTCCAGTAACAGTTATAGAAGCTGGACCATGTGTTGTAGCTCAAGTTAAAACAGTAGAAACAGATGGGTACAATGCAGTTCAATTAGGATTTGGGGATATAAAAGATAAACATATCAACAAACCAGAAGCAGGACATTTTGCAAAAGCAAAATTAGCTAACAAAAAACATTTAAGAGAATTCAGAATTGATTCATTAGAAGGAATTAAAGTTGGAGATGAACTTAAAGCAGATGTTTTTGAAGCTGGAGAAAAAATAGATGTTCAAGGAACATCAAAAGGAAAAGGATTCCAAGGTGTTATCAAAAGACATGGACAACACAGAGGACCAATGGGACATGGTTCTATGTATCATAGAAGACCAGGTTCAATGGGATCTACATCAACACCAGGTAGAGTATTTAAAGGTAAAAAATTACCAGGACATATGGGAAGAGTTACAGTTACAATCCAAAACCTAGATGTTGTAAGAGTTGACATGGATAAAAATGTAATATTAGTAAAAGGTAGTGTTCCAGGACCAAAAGGAGCAATATTAAAAGTAAAATCAGCTGTAAAGGCTAGTAAATAGAAGGAAGGAGGAAGAAAGAAATGCCAAAAGTAGATGTATTAGACATGAAAGGTAAAAAAGTAAGTGATATAGAATTAGCAGAAAGCGTATTTGGAATTGAACCAAATGAAGCAATAGTTCACAGTGTATTAGTAAATTATTTAGCTAATCAAAGACAAGGTACACAAAGTACAAAAACAAGAGCAGAAGTTTCAGGTGGTGGTAGAAAACCATGGAGACAAAAAGGAACAGGTAGAGCAAGACAAGGTTCTATAAGAGCTCCACAATGGATTAAAGGTGGTATAGCATTAGGACCAAAACCTCGTTCATACAAATATACAGTTAATAAAAAAGAAAGAAGACTTGCTATTAGATCAGTATTAAGTTCTAAAGTATTAGAAAAAGAATTAACAGTAGTTGATAAATTAGAAGTAAAAGAAATCAAAACAAAAACTATGGTTAAAGCATTAGCAGATATGAAAGTTGAAGGAAAAACATTAATAATTCTTCCAGAAAACAACAAAAATGTTTTAATGTCATCAAGAAATATTGAAGGTGTTAAAACAATAGTTGCTAATAACATAAACATATTTGATTTATTAAAATATACAAATCTAATTTTACCAGTAGATACTGTTAAGAAATTAGAGGAGGTGTACGCATAATGTTACCAGAAGAAATAATAATAGCACCAGTTGTTACTGAAAAAAGTAATGACCAATTACAAGAAGGTAAATACACTTTCAAAGTAAACAAAAAAGCAACAAAAGTTGAAATAGCAAAAGCTGTTGAAAAACTTTTTGAAGTTAAAGTATTAAAAGTTAATACAATGAAAGTAAACGGAAAGAAAAAAAGAGTTGGATACCATGTAGGTAGAACATCAGATTGGAAAAAAGCAATAGTTACTATTGATACAAATCCAGCAGATGAAACATACTTAACAAAAGGTGGAAAACAAGCAAAAGCTTCTAAAAAATATAAAGATTCAATCGAAGAATTTATGGGAGCATAATTGATGAGAAATATCGAGAAATAACTCGGATAATAAAGAATATCTGTAAGATAGAGCAGGAAAAAGTCTATCAAATAAGAAATAAGGAGAGAATCAAAAATGGGAATGAAACATTTTAAAGCATATACACCATCAAGAAGAAATATGACAGTTTCAGATTTTGCAGAAATAACAAAGAAAACTCCTGAAAAATCATTACTTGCAAAGAAAAAGAAAAATGCAGGTAGAAACTCATATGGAAGAATAACTGTAAGACACCAAGGTGGTGGAAACAGACAAAAATATAGAATAATAGATTTTAAAAGAAGAAAAGACAATATAGAAGCACAAGTTATTGGTATCGAATACGATCCAAACAGAAGTGCAAATATAGCTTTAATCCAATATGAAGATGGAGAAAAAGCATATATATTAGCACCACAAGGATTAACAGATGGAGATAAAGTTGTATCAGGAGAAACAGCTGATATCAAACCAGGAAACTGTATGCCAATAAATGCTATACCAGTAGGTACATTAATTCATAATATTGAATTAAATCCAGGACAAGGTGGAAAATTAGTAAAAGCTGCTGGACAAAGTGCTCAATTAATGGCTAAAGAAGGAAAATACGCACACGTAAGATTACCTTCTGGAGAAATGAGATTAATTTTAGCAAAATGTAGAGCAACAATCGGTGTAATAGGAAACAGCGACCATGAAAACTTAAAAATTGGTAAAGCTGGTAGAAAAAGACATATGGGAATTAGACCAACAGTTAGAGGTTCTGTAATGAACCCAGTAGATCACCCTCATGGTGGTGGAGAAGGTAGAGCTCCAATAGGACACGCTGGACCACTTACTCCTTGGGGTAAACCAGCTCTTGGATACAAAACAAGAAATAAAAAGAAATTATCAAATAAATTTATCGTTAAGAGAAGAAAATAGAATTTTATGGATTAAATTAGTTTATATAATCATAAACTATAATCCTAGAAAAGGAGGAAACTTAAATGTCAAGATCAAGCAAAAAAATACCATTTGTAGCACCTGAATTATTAAAAAGAGTAGAAGCTATGAATGAAACAGGAGCTAAAGAAGTTTTAAAGACATGGTCAAGAGCTTCAACAATATATCCACAAATGGTTGGTCATACAATAGCTGTACATGATGGAAGAAAACATGTTCCAATTTATATTACAGAAGAAATGATTGGTCATAAATTAGGTGAATTTGCTCCTACAAGAACATATAAAGGTCATGCAGGAGAAAAGACAACTAAAGTTAAAAAATAAAATATAATCGGTATTATATACTATAAAAAAGGTCTAATAATATGCTAGTGGGGAATTATAATTCCCCTAGGGTACGACCTAGAAAAAGGAGGAGAATGAAGTGCAAGAGCAAGAAACAGTAGTAGTAAACGAAGCTAGAGCAACTCTTAAATATACAAGAATATCAGCTAGAAAAGTTAAAATAGTTGCAGACTTAATAAGAGGAAAAAATGTTGATGAAGCTTTAGCAATCGTAAAATTCACACCAAAAGCATCATCAGAAATTATAGAAAAATTATTAAAATCAGCAATTGCGAATGCTGAAAATAATCATAATATGAAACATGAAAACTTATATGTTGCTGAAATCTATGCAAATCAAGGTCCAACACTAAAAAGAATAAGACCTGCTGCAAAAGGTTCAGCTGTAAGAATAAGAAAAAGAACAAGTCATATAACAATAGTAGTAAAAGAAAAATAGAAGATAGGAGGTTTTAAAAGACCATGGGACAAAAAGTACATCCAACAGGTGTTAGAGTTGGTATAATAAAAGATTGGAACTCTAAATGGTATGCAGATTCTAAGGATTTTGCAGATTATTTAGTAGAAGACCAAAAAATTCGTAAATTTTTAAAGAAAAAATTATACGCAGCTGGAATTTCTAAAATAGAAATTGAAAGAACAGCAAAACTAGTAAAAATAAACTTATATACAGCAAAACCAGGAATTGTAATTGGAAAAGGTGGAGCTGGAGCTGAAAGCTTAAAAGCTGAAGTAGCAAAATTAATAGGAAAAGATGTTAACTTAAACATCGTAGAAGTTAAAAATATTGATACAGATGCACAATTAGTTGCAGAAAATATTGCTGGACAATTAGAAAGAAGAATTTCATTCAGAAGAGCTATGAAACAATGTATGCAAAAATCTATGAAAGCTGGAGCTTTAGGAATAAAAACTGCAGTATCTGGAAGATTAGGTGGAGCAGACATGGCTAGAACTGAATTCTATAAAGAAGGTAATATACCATTACAAACTTTAAGAGCTGATATAGATTATGGATTTGCAGAAGCAGATACAACATACGGAAAAATCGGTGTAAAAGTTTGGATATATAAAGGAGAAGTTCTTCCTGCAAAGAAAATGGAAGGAGGAGACAAATAATGCCATTAATGCCAAAAAGATCAAAATTTAGAAAAATGCAAAAAGGTAGAATGAGAGGAAAAGCAACAAGAGGAAATAAAGTTACAGATGGTGAATATGGAATCCAAGCAGTTACAGCTGGATTAATCACAGGTAACCAAATAGAAGCAGCTCGTATTGCTATGACTCGTTATATAAAAAGAGGTGGAAAAGTTTGGATTAAAATATTCCCAGACAAACCAATAACATCAAAACCAATCGGTACTCGTATGGGTAAAGGTAAAGGTGCTCCTGAATATTGGGTAGCAGTTGTAAAACCAGGAAGAGTTATGTTTGAAATATCTGGAGTTCCTGAAGAAACTGCAAGAGAAGCCTTAAGACTTGCTATGAACAAACTACCTAATAAAACAAAATTTGTAGCAAGAGAAACTGAAAAGGTAGGTGAAAATGATGAAGATAAATAAAATAAGAGAAATGTCTTCACCAGATTTAGAAAAAGAATTAGGTGAACTAAAAACAGAATTATTCAAATTAAAATTTAGTTTAGCTACAAATGGATTAGATAATCCAATGAAAATAAAAGAAGTAAAAAAAGATATAGCTAAAATAAATACTGTATTAACAGAAAGAAAAATAGCAGAAACAAAAAATACTGCCGGGACAGAAAATGGGAAACAGGCGGAACTGTTTTCAGAAGAACCAAAAGCCGTTGATATGAAGGAAATCGAAGAGATCATGTGCAGCCTTATGCATGTGCTGCGCGATGAGAACGCTACGGCAAATGCTCTCAGGAAACGTTTTCCTGCAAGACCTGTTATGGTCTGCGAGCATGTGATACCGTTTTCTTCTGACCGGAAATACAGCGGAGCAGTGTTTGCAGAAAAGGGAACCTATCTTATGGGGGCTGTGCAGTTCCTTTTTCCGGAAAATAATCAGGACATGATCAGTCAGGCTCAGAAATACGCAGAAGAAGGTCTGAGGGTACTTGTTCTGGCTCACAGTCCGGAAAAGTCCGAGGGAACAGAGCTTCCGAAAGGTCTGGAACC
>CAJMRU010000035.1 GCA_905215845.1 uncultured bacterium | reverse complement strand
AAGTTATTATTGAATATATTAGACTCAAAATATAATCGACAAATAGCATAAAAATGGTTACATATTAGTGAGAAAAGAATTAAATATCTAATTAGTTAATATAAAAATAGGAGAGTGATAGAATGTTAGAATTAGAAGAAAATTCAAAACTAATTCAAGAATTAAATAAAAAATTAAGAGAATTGGGTGAGTCACTTTGACATAAATAATAAAGAACAAAAACTAAAAGAATTAGAAAATAAAACACTAGAACCAAATTTCTGGAATGATACTAAAAATTCAACACAAGTATTATCTGAAATAAAAAAAATAAAAAGTAAATGTATAAAATATAGAAACATAGAAGCAGAACTAAAAAATATAGAAGAATTAACAGAATTAGTGATATTGGAGCCAGATGAAGAAATTGCAAAAGATATATTAAAAAACACAAAAAAAATAACAAAAGAAATAGAAAAGCTAGAAATAGACACTCTATTATCAGGAAAATATGATGCTAATAATGCAATTATAACAATACATCCAGGAGCAGGAGGAACTGAATCACAAGACTGGGCAGAAATGCTTTACAGGATGTATGTAAGATGGGCAAATAAAAATAATTATGAAATAAGAGAACTAGATTATTTAGAAGGAGAAGAAGCAGGGGTAAAAAGTGTTACTTTTGAAGTTAATGGAGAAAATGCATATGGTTATATGAAAGGAGAAATGGGAGTACACAGATTAGTTAGAATATCACCATTTGATAGTGGTGGAAGAAGACATACCTCATTTGCATCACTAGAAGTTTTACCAGAAATAACAGATGATATAGAAATAGATATAAATCAAGATGATTTAAGAATAGACACATATAGAGCTTCGGGAGCAGGAGGGCAACACATAAATAAAACTTCTTCTGCTGTAAGAATAACACATATCCCAACTAATATAGTTGTAGCGTGTCAATCAGAGCGTTCACAAATTCAAAACAGAGAAACAGCCATGAGAATGTTAAAATCAAAACTTTTAGATTTAAAAGAAAAAGAACAAAAAGATAAAATTGAAGATTTAAAAGGAGAACAAAGAGATATTGCTTGGGGAAGTCAAATTCGTTCATATGTTTTTTGCCCATATACAATGGTAAAAGACCATAGAACAAATTATGAAGTAGGAAATGTAGAAAGTGTTATGGATGGTAATATTGATGGATTTATTGAAAGCTATTTAAAAAGCCAAATCTAAGTGAATAACAATGATTTTGGGGTCGGAGATGAAAATTATGGTAAAATTTTAAATAATTATCTTTATTTATTTTGAATTATGCAACCATGGTTTTTGTCTCAAACTCCTAAATTATGACCTCGAATTATTTTCTTTTTAGCATAAAAATCAGAATAGAAAAATATCTTTAAAAATTGACAATAAAAAAATTCTAGAATATAATACAAGAGAGCTAAATTTAATTAAGTTAAGCTCTCTATATTAGTTTAAAAAGAAGGTGCTCAAAATGAATGACACAATAGTATTAAAATTTGGAGGAAGCTCAGTTGCAAATAACGAAAGACTGAAAATAGTTGCAGAAAAGATTATAAATCTGCACAACAAAAAAAATAAGATAGTTGTAATACTATCAGCGCAAGGAAAAACAACAGACAAATTAATTGAAGAAGCTCGGAGAATTATCGAGCAATGTTCAAAAAAGAGAAATGGATGCATTAATAAGTTGCCGGAGAACAAATGTCAGCAGCAAAATTAAGCATTTTATTGAATAGTATGGGATATAATGCTATATCTTTAACTGGTTGGCAAGCAGGAATATATACTAATAATACGAATCAAAATGCCATTATAAAAAATATTAATACAGAAAGAATAAGAAAAGAATTAGAAAATGAAAACATAGTTATAATTACAGGATTTCAAGGTATAAACGAAAACATGGATATAACTACATTTGGAAGAGGGGGCTCTGATACCACTGCAGTAGCAGTAGCAGCAGCATTAGATGCTAAGAACTGTTATATTTTTTCAGATGTAGATGGGGTATACACAACAGACCCCAATGTTATAAAAGAGGCAAAAAAATTATCAGCTTTATCATATGACGAAATGTTGGAAATTTCTAGTGAAGGAGCTAAAGTATTACACAATAGATGTGTAGAAATAGGAGAAAAATTTAAAATACCTATTATAACAAAATCTACTTTTAATAATAAACCTGGAACAGTAATTTCAGATATAATAGAAGAAAATACAATAAAAAGTGTAGTAAAAAAAGATATTTCCAGAATTTCAATTATAGGAAATGGAATTGTAAGAAATACAGAAGCAATTAAGAAAGTTATAGAAATAATAGAAAAAAATAAACTTGATATGTTAGAGTTTAATGTCTCAGAAAGTAAAATTTCCATTGATTTTAAAAATATGGTAGATGATAATATTTTAACTGAAATTCATTCTATAATTTAAATTAAATATAGGGTAAAATTATTAACAATTAAAATTTTTAAGTGATATTATTAATAATCGTAAGTTTTTTAAAAAAAGTATTTGATTTACAATGATGATATGATATAATAAAAGTATCAACTAAGTGTAAGGAGGATTACAATATGAAAAATAAAAATTATCGGTATTCACAGTTGAAACACCAAATATTGAGCGAGAAGGCAAGAGGCAAAAAGATGTTGTACTGGAAATTAACTCCAGAGCAAAAGTCTTTTGTAGAGGAGTTAGGCTGTAAAGTTGAACCATACTTGTATGAAATACGTACAAGAACGTTTTTTAATATAGGAAACTTAGAGCCTATATTAAAAGAGATACATTATTGTAGCAAACATAAAAAGATAACAATTGTTAGAAGATTGAAGCAAACAGAAAAACGGTTGTTAGAATCATATGGTATTAAACACAGACCTATAAAATACAAACTTTATTTGACATCGATACGATAATTCATATTAGAGAAATCCTAAAGGCAGTTATTAAAAAATATAATAACTGCCTCTATTTTGGTGCGATAGCCATATCATTTAACTAATCGTCAAAAGACCGTATTGTAAGTACATATCGCCAACCAAATAAAGAAACACAATCTATCCATTGTAAGGTAGAAAAGTAAATCCTTCGTAAATAAACAAATCTTTTATTTTTTAATTTGACAAGCATATCATAATATGATAATATCACGCATATACATAAATTGTATCCAGTAGAAATGTAATAAGAATAAAAAGGAGAGAGTAAAAATGGAAATTTACACAAAACGCCGGTTCATTGCAGTAGGAGAATTAGTTGCAGATTGTTACTACAAAAATGAAAATGGTCAAAAAAAGCTAGTAAAAGTAGATGGAGGAGCTTCAAGATTTAATGTGATTGCAAATTTAGCATCAAGAGGCTATAAAACAAAGGTATTTTCAAGTTGTGGTTCAGACATACCAGGAGATATAATGCTTTACTATATGAACAAACTTGGAATAGATTTAAGTGATGTAACTAGAACAAATGATAAAACTTTAAGATATCACATAATTCCAACTAAATATAGCAGTCATCGCTGTGAAAAAACTTGTCCTATATGTCAAGAAAAAACATGGCATGAACAAACACTAGAAAATTACGAAAAATGTATTAGCAAAATCCAAAGAAGAGATGTAGTAATTCTTGATTCAATTAATTCCGAAAATGCAGAGTTAATTTTTAATACGATAAATGATAAAATCTTGGATTTAGGAAGAATAAAAAAACTAATTCCATTAACGTCAAAAGCAATTTTAGAATTTTTGAAAGAAAAAATCGAGATACTACAATTGAATGAATTAGTAGAAAAATATTTATTAGCTAAATTTGAAGTAGAATCTTTAGAAGAAATTTATGAGATTTTACAACCAAACTTATTAGTTGTAACAAGAGGAAAAGCTGGAACAGACTTTGTATATAAAAAGCACATTTATTCTAAAGTTTTAAAAAAACCAGCAATTGAAATTGATGATACTGGTGCAGGAGATGCATTTCTCTCAGTGGTTATTCAAGAATATTACAATAATAACAAAAAGATAGATCAACAATTCGTAGATAACACCTTTAAAATAGCAACTAAAGTGACGACACAAGCAGTGTCTCATTTAGGAGCAAGAGGACATCTGTATGATGGTTATTATCCAAAGGGCATATACAATTGTATGTGTAAAAGATAGAAAAAAGACACACTAAAAAATGTAGCAAAACATATTTTTAGTGTGTCTTTTTTCTATAGTAATAAATATTAAATTTTTAAATAACACAAAATAAGAATAAATATTATTTTCAGAAAACTACCATCATAATTAAAATTGAAAGGAGTATAGTACATATGAATAATAATCAAGAAGAACAAATCAAAAAAATTAAAGAACAGTTAGAGAAAGGAAAAATAAAAAACATATATCTTACATTTATAGACTTTTCTGGCAATATCTTATCAAAAAGTGTAGGGGTAAAAGAATTAATAAGGAATACACATGTTTCGTGGTTTGATGGGATAAGTGTAAATGGGAATTTAATATCAGAATTTCAGGGAATACAAGATAGTGAATGGATGGTCATACTTCCAGATAGCAATAGCTTTTATCAAATTCCGTTTATAAAAGAAGAAAATCAAAAATCTGCAATAATATTATGTGACATAAAAGAACATCCATATGATACAAGAGGATTATTGAAAAAAGTAGTGCAAGAATATTTAAAACTAGGTATAACTCCAATTGTAGGACCTGAACTAATATACTCAATAGATATTGAAGAAAATCAAAATAAGGAAAACAATCAAAATTATTATTTTTCTTTGCCAGTAAGTAAAAAAACACAGTTTAATAATAAGCTAGCAAATAATATTCTAGAAGCAAATATAGATATAGAATACTATATGCCTTATGGAAAAAAACACAATAGAATTGATTTAGTTCCAGATATAGCAAATATAAGTGCAGACAAACTATTTATTTGTAAATGGTTTGCAGAAAATTTAGCATATTTAGAAAATGCAAGCATAGATTTTAGTAATCTAAAAACAGATAATATTTCAAATTGTCCAATACATTTTAGTTTATGGAAAGGAAATAGAGAACAAAATCTATTTTTTGATGAAAAAGATGATAATGAATTAAGTGAAATAGGGAAAAAATTTATAAATGGAATCTTATATCATAATAAATTTATAAAAGCTGTAATAAAATCCTGCACTAATTATCCAATAAAAGAACATATTACTAAATATTCCACTACAAGAGACAAGTCATTAATTTCAGTACCACTATATTTTAAAGAAAAACAAAAGAAAGATAGAGTAGGGTGGAGCAAAAGATGTATATATAATGGAATAAATGTGGATTGTAACTATTACCTAGTCATAGCTTGTATATTATATGCAGGATTATATGGAATTAACATTAATAAAAATATTGAAAAAATAGCCAAAAATGATAATTATACAAAAAAAGAATTAATAGAAGAAGTTAAAGCAAACAAATATTTTAAGCAATTAATTAATGAAGAATTATTAGACAAAATAATTCAAAAATTAGAAAATAGTGAGTTTTAATCTAAATAAATTTCAAAATTAAATAAATACAAAGGAGATAAAAGTATGAATAATGAATTTTGCCTTTTTCAAGTAGATGAAAAAAGAGTTATTTGGGAAGTAACAAAATATTGTAATTATAAATGCAAGCATTGTTGTGCTTCTGCAAGTAAAGTGGATACAAAAGATGAATTAAACACAGCAAGAGCTTTAGAATTGCTAGATGAGTTAAAAGAATATGGAGTTAAAGAGATATATTTTTCAGGAGGAGAACCCTTTTCTAGGAAAGATATTATTAGTATACTAGAGAAGGCAAAATTGAACAATATAAGGTGTAACATTTCAACAAATGGTTCATATTTAAACGAAGAAATTGTAAAAAAATTAGCTAATTTAAATCTTAATAAAGTGCATATAAGTCTCGATAGCCATGACGAAAAAGATTTTAATGAATTTAGAGGTGGAGAATATTTTTTACCTACAATAAATGCTATAAAACTATTAAAAAAATACAATATTTATGTAAGGGTAGGAACTGTTATATGGCAAAAGAATATAAATAAATTAGAAAAAATGATAAAATTTTTAATTTCTTTAGATGTAGATGAAGTAGTATTTAATTGGCTAATAAAAGTAGGGAGACTAGTAGACAATGATGATGTATGTATCGATTTAAAATATTTTGATAGAACTGTATTAAAAATAAAAGAATTTGAAGAAAAGTATAAAGATAGAATAAAAGTATCTATGCATAGAAAAGAAAAATTTTGCAATAGCCAAAAAATATGCCCAGCAGGAGAAAAGTTTTTCTATATATCACCAGATGGTTATGTTTCTCCGTGTTCATGGATAAAGAAAATGGACAGTAATTATACAAGTAGAAAATGTTTAAAAAATACTAATTTTAAAGATATAATTAAGGAAGATACAATTCAGTACTTTAACAAAATGAAACAAACAAGATGTGATATATATAAAACAGGTTGCCCTGCAATTTGTAAAGAAAGAAATAAAACATATTTTTCAAAAGACCCTTTATTAAAGGAGGAAAATATATGAAAATATTAAATTCATGTCCTTTTAATTTAAGTGATGACAAAACGCGAATATTATGGGAAATAACTCCTAGATGTAATATGAATTGTAAACATTGTCTATTTTATCAGAATACACAAAAAGGAATTACTAAAGAACTTTCAACAGAAGAAGTTTACAAAATTATAGATAATGTTTCAAAAGATAAAAATATTTCAGCTATTTGGATTTCGGGAGGAGAGCCTTTATTAAGAAGAGATATTGTAGATATTTGCAAATATATTTCTTCTAAAAATATAAAACCTTCAATAAGTACAAATGGTGTATTATTAACAAATGAATTAATTAATGAATTATATTCTTCAGATGTTAAATATATTCATTTAAGCTTAGATGGTGCTAAAGCTAATACACATGATTCATTAAGAGGTGTACAGGGAGCATTTGATAAACTTATGGAAGTATTAGATCTACTAAAAGAATCTCCTATAGAAATAGGTGCAAGTTTTATGGTTACAGAAGAAAGTGTTGAAGAATTAGAAGAGGTTGTAAGAATTGCAGAGAATAAAAAATTAAGTGTATTAAGTTTCTATCTAGTAGCAGAACTGGGAAGAGGAGCTAAAAATTTTAATAATGATAAAAGGGACTTAATTGAAAAATTATCAAATAAAATTGAAGATATTGAAAATAATAGAGACAAAGAATCGAATTTAAAAATAGAAGTATTTCGTGCTGATAGGTCAGATGAAAAAGATAATGTTTTACAAGAATGCAAAGGATATCAATTTTTAAATATAACATATGATGGAAGATTAGGCCCATGTCCATGGCTAATGAAATCAGAAGAGGGATTTGATGTTGGTTCACTATTAGAAAATGATTTTATAAAGCTAGAAAATATCTGTAAAAATAAAATGAAGCAAAAGATTAAAGAACGAAAAAACAATATATCTTATTGCAAATCTTGCCCTAATAATGAAATATGTGGTAAAGGATGTATGGCATTGCAAAATCTTAATAAAGGTAATTTATATAGAATAGACCCTATATGTCCATCTCTTTAGAGACAAGATATTATTTATTAAATTTATAAGAAAGACAATAGTTATTTTAAGTTTAAAGTATAAGAAAAGTAACAAAGTAAATAAATAAAGTTATTGAGTTTTTTAAAAGGTTACTTTTACTTGTTGTATAGGAAAATTTCTATATATAGTCAAAATAAAATCTGATTTTTCTTATACAATAAAAAATTTATAAGTAAGCTTAAACTTTATTGTATGGGTATAGAAAT
>CAJMRU010000034.1 GCA_905215845.1 uncultured bacterium | reverse complement strand
TATTATTTAAAGATAAATATTAGCTTGTTGTTATTTATTTTTCTTTTAGATAATTCTGCTACTTTTTTATTATAACTCTATGTTATTAATTTGTTTACTAATATTTTGAGTTTGATTGTAGTAGTTTATTTATAAGAATTTTCTATTAATTTTTCTAAAATCTGAATAGCATTACTTGCAGCACCTTTTCTAAGGTTATCAGAAACTACCCATAAATTAAGTCCATTTTTAACACTAAGATCTCGTCTAATTCTTCCAACAAATACTTCATCATAACCATCAGCTTTTGTTGCAATAGGATAATAATTTTTTTCTAAATCATCTACAACTATAATTCCTGGAAAGTTTTGAAGAAGAATTTTAACATCATAAATATCAAAATCTTTTTCTAATTCGATATTAATTGATTCGCTATGACAGTTAATTACAGGTACACGAACTGCAGTTGCTGTTATAGGCAAATCAGGTTTATGTAAGATTTTTCTTGTTTCATCAATCATTTTATGTTCTTCTTTTGTATAACCATCATCCATAAATATATCTATTTGAGGTAGACAGTTATTAAAGATAGGATATGGGAATTTTTTTGGTTCAAATCCCTCAAAACCGTTTTTTAAATCTTCGATTCCTTCACGGCCAGCTCCAGAAACAGCTTGATATGTAGAATAAACAATTCTTTTAATTCCATATTTTTCATCTAAAGGTTTTAATGGAACGACTGCTTGAATTGTTGAACAATTTGGATTTGAAATAATTCCTGAATTATTATAAATATCACTAGGATTTACTTCAGGAACAACTAAAGGAACATCAGGATTCATTCTATAAAAACTACTATTATCAATACATATACATTTCTTTGAAACTGCAATAGGAATATATTTTTTTGATGTTTCACCACCAGCACAAAAAATTGCATAATCAAATCCTAAGTTAAAAGAATTTTCTGTTAGCTCTTGAACGATGTAGTTAGTTCCCATGAATTCTAACTTGATTCCAGCAGATTTTTTTGACGAAAATAAAGTGAATTGAATGTTAGAAAAATCTTTTTCTTCTAGAACTTTTAAGGCAGTTCTACCTACTAAACCAGTAGCACCAATAATTGCTACTTTATATTTTTTTTGCATAATATAATCCTCCTATAAAATTATATGTATTAAACTAACTTTAATACATACATGATGCATACAAATATTAATTAATAAATTGTAATTGCTTGGTATTTATAGAAAATATTAAAATAAGAACTATAAATTATATATGCATTATGATTATATATTATTTTTTGTAGAATTAAAAGTTAAATGTTAAAAAATTATTTTACTTGTAACTAATTACTAAATTTAGAATAATATAGTAGTAGACATAAAGGAGGTAGTAGAGGTGCAACTAAAAAATTTAAGTTTATTACCAATTAATAGATATGGAATAGTAAAAAATATAATTGGAGAAGACAATACCAAAAGAAGATTACTAGACTTAGGCTTAGTAAAAGGAACAAAAGTAAGACCTGTTTTAGTTAGTCCATCAAATGGGTTAAGGGCATATGAGTTTAGGAGTAGTTTAATAGCAATAAGAAAAGAAGATGCAGAAAATATAACACTTGATAATATAAAGTAAAAAATAATGATTTTACAAAGTTATAGTTAATTGTAAATAATGGGTTATAGGTTAGCCATTATTAAAAATCTAAATATTATTATAGGAGGCAAGAATGAATTTTACTGATATTTTGCAAAAAAGAGATATATTAAAAAATAAAAGTAAAGAAGAAAAGAATGTGAATTACAAAAGAAATAATATTAGGCAAATACAGAATAATTCAAGTAAAATACAAAGAAAAGAAGAACAAAAATCTGAATATAAAATAGCATTAGCAGGAAATCCTAATGTTGGAAAGTCAACAATATTTAATAATTTAACTGGAATGCATCAACATACGGGAAATTGGACAGGAAAAACAGTAGCAAATGCAACAGGAGAATGTATATATAAAGAGCAAAAATATACATTTATAGATCTTCCTGGTACATATTCTATAATGTCAAATTCAGAAGAAGAGGAAATTGCTAGAGATTATATCTGTTTTGGGAATCCAGATGCGACAGTTGTTGTAGTAGATGCAACAACTTTAGAAAGAAATCTTAATTTAGTTTTTCAAATAATGGAGATAACAGATAATGTTATATTATGTGTAAATCTTCTAGATGAAGCTAAAAAGAAAAAAATAAAAGTAGATTTGAAAAAATTATCAGCTGAATTAGGAATACCTGTTGTAGGAACTATTGCAAGAGATAAAAGAACATTAGATAAATTATTAGAGACTATAAAAAAGACTTGTGAAAATAAAATAGATATAATACCTAAAAGAGTAATATATCAAGAGAATATAGAAAATACAATTACAAAATTAACAAAAGAATTAAAAGAAAAATATTCTTTAAATGAAAATATGTATAGATGGATTAGTTTAAAAATTATAGATGGTGAAGAAAGAATTATAGAATCTATTGAAAAAAATTTGGGAATAGAAATACAATCGCTAATAGGAGATATAGGAAAAGTAAATATAAAAAAAGAAGACACAGAAAATGGAGATATAGAACAAGAAGACGTAGAGGAATTAGATATAGAAAAAGAAAATATAGAAGAAATAGATATAAAAAAAGTAACTACGAAAATAGAAGAGGAAAAGACATCAGCAGAAGATATGAGGAGAGGATTTTCTAAGAAAAATGATTGTAATATAAATTACAAAGATATAATAATATCAAAAATAGTAGAAACAGCAGAAAAAGTTTCTAAAAAAGTATGTGTTTTTGAAGATAAAAATTATTCAGAAAGAGATAGGAAAATAGATAAAATACTAACTTCAAAAAAATATGGTATTCCAATAATGATACTTTTTTTAGGATTAATATTCTGGCTTACAATTGTAGGAGCAAATTATCCATCACAATTTTTATTTGACATATTTAGTAGATTTCAAGAAAAATTAATAAATTTTGCAACATATGTAAACTGCCCAAGTTGGTTATCTGATATGTTAATATTAGGAGTTTATCAAACTTTAACATGGGTAGTTTCAGTAATGCTTCCACCAATGGCAATATTTTTTCCATTGTTCACTATTTTAGAAGACTTAGGTTATTTACCTAGAATAGCTTTTAATATGGATGGATTTTTCAAGAAAGCTTGTTGTTCAGGAAAACAGATGATTACTATGTGCATGGGATTTGGATGTAATGCTTGTGGAGTAACAGGATGTAGAATAATAAACTCACCAAGAGAGAGATTAATTGCTATAATTACGAACAATTTAGTACCTTGTAATGGAAGATTTCCATTTTTAATTACAATAGCAACAATATTTATAGCAGGAACAATTGAAGGGATAGGAGCATCTATAATATCTACAATTTCAGTTATGCTAGTTATAGTATTGGGGATTTTTTTAACATTAGTTATATCTAAAATACTTTCAAAGACAATTTTAAAAGGTATGCCATCATCTTTTATACTAGAAATGCCACCATATAGAAAACCACAATTTTGCAAAATTTTTGTAAGGTCAATATTTGATAGAACATTATTCATATTAGGAAGAGCAGTAGCAGTAGCAATGCCTGCTGGGTTAGTTATATGGTTATTTGCAAATATTGGAGTAAATGGAAGTAGTATATTAGATTTAATAGTAAACTTTTTAGACCCATTTGCAAGATTAATGGGATTAGACGGATATATATTAACAGGATTTATTTTAGGAATACCCGCAAATGAAATAGTTTTACCTATAATATTAATGTGCTACCTTCAAGGGAAAGCCTTAATAAATATCGAAGACACTTTTGCAATAGGAGAAATATTAAGACAAAATGGTTGGACTATATTAACAGCAATAAATGTAATGATATTTACCATATTACATTTTCCATGTGCTACAACATTATTAACAATAAAAAAGGAAACAGGAAAAATGAGATGGGTGGTATTAAGCTTTTTAATTCCAACTGTATGTGGAATAGTAATTTGTATGTTAACAAATTTAATATTTAATTTTGGGAAATTTGTATTTTTATAATTAAGATAAAGAATCATAATATATAGCTATAGAAAGGAAACTTAATACAAGTTTCCTAAATTTTTGGAACATATAATCACAAATATATTATTTGCCATAACTTTGTATTATTTCCATAAATTTTAGTTGAAGGTTTTTAATTGATAGAGTATAATATATAATTATGAAAATGGAAAGAAGGCATAAAAATGTCAAAGTATTTGAATGTAGAAGAAGACATAGAAGATAAGAAATTAAAAGAAGTAGCTAGTATCATAAGAGAGGGTGGAATCGTAATATTTCCAACAGAAACAGTTTATGGAATAGGTGTAAATGGACTAAACGAAACAGCTATAAAAAAACTCTATGAAGTAAAACAAAGACCAATAAATAAACCAATTAGTTTATTAGTAAATAGTATAGAAATGATAGAAGAAATTGCAAAAGATATTACAGAAATAGAATATGACTTAATAAAAAGATTTTTTCCAGGTCCATTAACAATTGTCTTAAAGAAAAGAGAAATAGTACTAGATATTGTAACTGCTGGTTTTAATACAGTAGGAATTCGAATGCCTGAAAATGAAATTGCACTCAAGTTAATTGAATATGCAGGAGTTCCAATTGCTACTCCAAGTGCAAATATATCAGGAAGGCCTAGTGGAACAAACTTAAAAGAAATAATGAAAGATTTTAATAATAAAGTAGATTATTTTATTGATGGAGGTATAAGTAAGATAGGTGTAGCATCTACTATTGTACAAGTAGTCAATGATAATCCTTATATATTAAGAAAAGGAAAAATTTCAGAAGAACAAATTAAGGAGCAAGTATTATTGAGTAAACAAAAAAATAGACAATACAAAAAGACATCTATAATAAAGGTGTCTTTTTAACAAATTCCACATGCAATATTCAAATCATCTACTAAACTCTTTAATTATAACTTTTCCTTTGGATAATATACCTTCTGTTCTTCTTTTAAATCTGCTTTTGTCAAAGCATGTACGATTTCACTTGCTTCTTCTAACTCTGAAATATTTCCATCTTCTTTTAATACCCATACTGCATGAGCAGTATTTTTTCCAGAATATGGAGCATATGGTTTTTGAAATACTATATCTCGATGCATATAATAGGAAGGATCATATCCCATATCCTGTACTCTTTTTCTAATGTCTTCAATTTCCTTTTCATCATGTATCGTTTCATATTCAAACAGTTTACGATCTAAAATACGTCTGCTTAAATCTCTTAAAATCTCATCTTCACTATTTCTTAAACAGGAAAAACCATACAAAGCAGCGCCCTCATCTAATAAGAATAAATCCTGAATACTTGCTACTTCTTCTTTTAAGAAAGGTACAAACATCGAAACTTCTTTTCCAAAATCTAGATGTTTTCTATATAATTCTTTCATTCTTTTAAAAATAGATGTAAGCAGGATTTCATAACTTCTGGCAACTGGATGAAGATATACTTGCCAGTACATGTGATAGCGAGCCATAATGTAATCTTCTACACTATGAATTCCACTTTCTTTTACTACGATTTTTCCATCTTTTACACGTATCGTACGAAGAATTCTCTCTAAATCAAATTTTCCATAATTCGTTCCAGTAAAATAAGCATCTCGTAATAAATAATCCATACGATCGGCATCCAGCTGTCCACTTACCATTTGATTTAAACATTCTTTTGGATGGCGATATTGTATGATACTTGCGACATCTTCACTTAAATGGGGATGACAATTTTCCAGTATCTGATGAACCTCACTAGATTCTTCCATAATAATCTTTACTGTATATTCCTCATGACGAAGTTGTGAAATATTTTCAAAAGCATGAGAAAATGGACCATGTCCAATATCATGTAACAATCCTGCCAGCATAACAGTTGTTTTTTCATATTCACTTAAAGTATCATGTAATGCCTGAACCTCATTTACCATACGACGTACGATTTCATATACACCTAAAGAATGTGCAAAACGACTATGTTCCGCTGTATGATAGACTTGATAATCTCCACCCAGCTGATGAATTCTTTTTAAACGCTGCATTTCTTTCGCATTGATACAATCCCATATAACCTGTAAATCCACATGGATATACCCATGAATAGGATCACGTAATACCTTTCTTTCCTCTGTTTTCTTCATACTCCTTTCCCCTTTCCAATGCATTTACTGCATCTAATATATCTTTATCTGCTTCTTCAAACGCATATTGATACAAATCTTTCGCTTATACAAAGCATAGTTTATGATGTGCATGTAAATGAATGTCACCTTTTATCCATTTGCATACATACGCACACACATGTAAAATACAATCTTCTCTTACATCCTGAATGCTACATAATGCACCCAACACTTTTATTTCAATACCTAATTCTTCTTTAAATTCACGAATCAATGCCTCTTCTTTTGTTTCCTGATTTTCTACTTTCCCACCTGGAAACTCCCACATCCCATCATGAACATTGCTTTTTCTTTGTCCAATTAAATATCCTTTTTCTGTTTTAATAACTCCACATACAATATCTATGGTTTTCATACAATCACACTTTCCTGTTACCTGTATTTTAACACTTTTTATAAAAAGAAAACAGTATGCATATTTTTGTATATTCTTCTTATAAAAAAATATGGTATAGTATCCATAAAGAAGAATAGATAGGAGTGATTAGATGAAAGTCGCAACCATTGGTACAGGATTTATCGTTGACTGGTTTTTAAATGCTGTAAAACAAAATGAAGGAATTTCTTGTGTTGCCATGTATTCAAGAAATGTAGAACACGCCAAAAATTTAAAAGAAAAATATGAAGTGAAAAAAGTATATACAGACCTGGATGAAATGTTGAATGATTCAGAAATTGACTGTGTATATGTTGCGTCTCCAAACAGTTTACATTTCGAACAATCTTTAAAAGCTTTGAAAGCAGGAAAACATGTTATTTGTGAAAAACCATTTACATCTACTTTAGAAGAATTTGATATATTATCAAACTATGCAAGAGAACATTCTTTATTCCTTTTTGAAGCAATTGTAACTGCACATATGCCAAATTATTTAAAAATCAAAGAACAGATTTCTCGTTTAGGTACCATACGTATGGTACAATGCAATTTCTCACAATATTCCAGCCGCTATGATAAATTTTTAAACGGTGAAACACCAAATGTTTTCTCACCAGCTTTTTCTGGAGGAGCTTTGGCAGATATTAATATTTATAATCTTCACTTTGTCATTGGCTTATTTGGAAAACCTCTAAATGTACACTATTATCCTAATAAACATGAAAATGGTATTGATACAAGTGGAGTTGCTATTTTAGAATATCCAACTTTTAAAGCTGTCTGTGTGGGATGTAAAGATACAAGAAGCAAATGCATCTCTCAGATTCAAGGAGAAAAAGGATATATTACTTTAGAATCAGAAACAAGCAAATGTTCAAAATTCAGTGTAAACATTCAAAATACAAGTGAAGATTTAAGTGTTGAACAAAATGATGACGCATTATATTATGAAACAAAAGAATTTGTACGTATATATAATGCAAATGATTTAGAAACTTGTTATAGAAAACTGGAATATTCCAGAGTAGTTATGGAAACTTATGAAACTTTACGAAAAGATGGTGGAATTATCTTTTCTGCAGATGCGATAAAAAGAATATAATTAGGAAAGAAAAAAACATAAGAAATTTATTTTTCTATTCAAAAAACAAGATTATGTAAAAAGACTACGATTTTTAGAGTAAAACTAATGTTCTCTTATTTTCATAGTCTTTTTTTTAATTTTTCTATGTTTTTTTGTATTTTTACCTATTTGTTTCGTATAAGTTAGTGAACAGGGTAAAGTATGCCCTGTATATCACGATATCGGTATAGACAAACAATATTCATATTTTTATA
>CAJMRU010000033.1 GCA_905215845.1 uncultured bacterium | reverse complement strand
AGTTTTAATAATATAACATTAAGAAATAAAAAAGTAACTAATAAACTAATGCGTTAAAAAGCAATAAGTTATTAGTTACTTTTTTCAAAATGTTATTACAAATCGGCGAAAGAGACAAAAGTCTCTTTTAATTCTTGAAAAGCTGAGTCAAGGTTTATTAATATTATCTTCATAAAACATTGACGAGTACATAGTTCTATCTGTTTCAATAAAGTTAACATCATTGTATAAAATTCTATAGAATCTTTAACTTTTGAAGATTGAGAGATTGTAAATGTACGAGAAAGTACAGATTCATTATCAAGCTCTCTAAAAAAAACTACTAAAGCATCTGTTTCTGTAAGAGATAAGCTAAACTTATCTAAATAATGAAGTAAAGAGTCATAGTCATAGTCTATTTTTCCATGCCTCTTTTCTTCTACAACAGAAATTCTAGCATTTTTAACGGTAATGTTAAAATTTTCAATAGCATCTTCTAGTCTACCTCTTCGCCTCCGATAAATATCTCCAATTTGCTCATTTTGATAAATCCTCATGTTTGCCTCCTTATTGAATTCAATATTATGGATTACTAAAAATAGCATTAAGCTATAAAAAAATTCTATCATATTTACATAAAAGTGTAAAGAATAAATAAGACATAATACTAAAATAATAAAATTGAATTAAAGAATTCTTGAAAAAAAAGCCAAAATAGTATATAATACCAACGATAAGAGTATAGGAGGAGATAAAATGCTAAGTGCAAACGGAGTAACCGTAAGATTTGGAAAAAGAGTATTATTTGAAGATGTAAATATAAAATTCGGAAAAGGAAACTGTTATGGAATAATAGGAGCAAATGGAGCAGGAAAATCAACATTTTTAAAAGTATTGTCAGGTGAATTAGAACCAAGTAAAGGAGATGTAAGTTTAGAAAAAGGAGAAAGACTATCAATATTAAAACAAGATCACTTTGCTTTTGAGGAATATACAGTAATGGATACAGTGTTAATGGGAAATAAAGAGCTATATGACATTATGAAAGCAAAAGATGAAATATATGCAAAACCAGATTTCTCAGAAGAAGATGGAATGAAAGCAGCAAAACTAGAAGAAAGATTTGCAGAACTTGATGGATGGAACGCAGAATCAGATGCAGCAATGCTATTAAATGATTTAGGAATAGTGCCAGAAAATCATTACAGATATATGAAAGAAATAGAAGCAAGAGAAAAGGTAAAAGTATTACTAACACAAAGTTTATTTGGAAATCCAGATGTTTTACTATTAGACGAACCAACAAATGACTTAGACATGAAAAGCATAAACTGGTTGCAAGAATTTTTAATAGACTTTGAAAATACAGTAATAGTAGTATCACATGATAGATATTTCTTAAACAAAGTTTGTACACATATAGCAGATGTAGACTTTGGAAAAATAAAAGTATATCCAGGAAATTATGACTTCTGGTATGAATCAAGTCAATTAGCATTAAAACAAGCAAGAGAACAAAACAAAAAGAAAGAAGAAAAAATCAAAGAACTACAAGACTTTATTGCAAGATTTAGTGCAAATGCTTCAAAATCAAAACAAGCAACATCTAGAAAGAAAACATTAGAAAAAATTGAATTAGAAGAAATAAAACCATCAAACAGAAAATATCCATATGTAGACTTCAAGCCAGACAGAGAACCAGGAAGAGAAATATTGCAAGTAAAAAATATTAGTAAAACAGTAGAAGGAGTAAAAGTTTTAGATAATGTAACTTTTACAGTAAAAGAAGGAAACAAAATAGCCTTTTTAGCAGATAATGAATTAGCCAAAACAGTATTATTCCAAATAATAGAAGGAGAATTACAACCAGATGAGGGAGAATTAATCTGGGGAACAACAATAACAAAATCATATTTCCCTAAAGACAATAACTATTTATTTGAAACAGACGAAAATATAACAGAATGGTTAAGAAAATATTCAAAAGACCCAGATGAAACATATGTAAGAAGTTTCTTAGGAAGAATGTTATTCTCAGGAGATGAAGCATTAAAACAAGTAAAAGTATTATCAGGAGGAGAAAAAGTAAGATGTGTACTATCAAAAATGATGTTATCAGGTGCAAACTTCTTAATATTTGACGAACCAACAAACCATTTAGACATGGAAAGTATAACATCAGTAAATGAAGGAATGAAAAAATTCATAGGAAATATATTATTTACATCACATGACCACGAATTAACACAAACAGTAGCAAACAGAATAATAGAAATAAAAGAAGATGGAAAAATAATAGACAAAGAATGCACATATAATGAATATTTAGGAATAGAATAAAACTGATTTTGGTGATTTTGGGGTCGCGGAGACATGATTTTTGTCTCCGACCCCAAAATCACCAAAATCATGGAAGAGAGAGGAATTAAAAATGGATAAAATAATATCAACAATTGCACAAGAATTAGGTGTTAAGAATTCACAAGTTGAAAATACAATTAAATTAATTGACGAGGGAAATACTATTCCTTTTATAGCAAGATATAGAAAAGAAGTAACAGGAGGACTAAGTGACGAGGTATTAAGGAATTTAGGAGAAAGACTAAGTTACTTAAGAAATTTGGAACAAAGAAAAGAAGAAGTTATTCATTCAATAGATGAACAAGGAAAGTTGACAGATGAAATATTAAAAGTAGTTGCAATTAGTAAGACATTAGCAGAAGTAGAAGATATATATAGACCATATAAACAAAAAAAGAAAACAAGAGCAACAGTTGCAAAAGCAAAAGGATTAGAGCCTTTGGCAGAAATAATACTTATGCAAGAAGAAAAAACACCAATTGAAGAAATAGCAAAACAATATGTTAATATAGATAATTTGTCAGAAGAAGATAAAAAGAACAAAGATAAAGTTGTTGCAACAGTAGAAGATGCAATTCAAGGTGCATTAGACATAATTGCAGAGAATATATCAGATAATGCTAAATACAGAAAAGAAATAAAAAGACAATGCTATAAAGAAGGCTTGATAATTACAAAAGCAAGCAATGAAGAGGAAAAATCAAATTATGAAATGTATTATGATTATAGTGAACCTTTAAAATATATACCAAGTCACAGAATATTAGCAATAAATAGAGGAGAAAAAGAAAACTTTATAAAAGTAAAAATAGAAAAGCCAGAAGAAAAAATTCTTCAATATATAGAAAGAGATATTCTAAAGGGAGAAACACAATTTACAAGTATATTAAAGGATACAATATTAGATGGATTTAAAAGACTAATAGAGCCATCAATAGATAGGGAAATTCGTTCAGATTTAACAGAAAAAGCAGAAGATAAAGCTATAAAAGTATTTGGACAAAATTCTAAACAACTATTATTAGGAGCACCAATAAAAGGAAAAACAGTAATGGGATTTGACCCAGCATATAGAACCGGATGTAAAATAGCAGTAATAGACGAAACAGGAAAATTATTAGACTATACAACAGTGTATCCAACAGAACCACAAAATGATGTTGAAAATGCAAAAAAAGAATTATTAAAATTAATAGAAAAAGATAAAATAGACATGATAGCAATAGGGAATGGAACAGCATCAAGAGAATCAGAAATGTTTGTTGCAGAAATGATAAAAGAAGCATCAAGACCAGTACATTACGTGATAGTAAGTGAAGCAGGAGCATCAGTATATTCTGCATCAAAACTTGCAACAGAAGAATACCCAGATATAAATGTATCAATAAGAGGAGCTATATCAATAGCAAGAAGATTACAAGACCCATTAGCAGAACTTGTAAAAATTGACCCAAAAGCAATAGGAGTAGGGCAATATCAACATGATGTAAATCAAAAGAAATTAGCAGAAAGTTTGACAGGAGTTGTAGAAGACAGTGTTAATAAAGTTGGAGTTGATGTAAATACTGCAACACCATCATTGCTTTCATATGTATCAGGAATAAACAATACAATAGCTAAAAACATAGTAAAATACAGAGATGAAAATGGAAAACTAAAAAATAGAAAACAATTACTAAAAGTACCTAAACTAGGAAAAGTGGCTTTTGAACAATGTGCAGGATTTTTGCGTATATTGGATGGAGATAATCCATTAGAAATAACAGCAGTACACCCAGAAAGTTATGAAGCAACAGAAAAATTATTAGAAAGTGTAGGATTTACTAAAGACGATATACGAGACAAAGAAAAATTAGCACAAATAATTAAAAAACTAAGTACAATTAATGTAAATGAAATGTCAAAAGAATTGGGAATAGGAGAAATGACACTTACAGATATTATAAGTGAATTATCAAAACCAGGAAGAGACCCAAGAGAAGATATGCCAAAACCAATTCTAAGAAGCGATGTTTTAAAATTGGAAGACTTAAAAGAAGGAATGGTATTAACAGGTACGGTAAGAAATGTAATAGATTTTGGGGCGTTTGTAGACATAGGAGTAAAACATGATGGACTTGTGCATATATCAGAAATGAGTGATAAATTTATAAAAAATCCATCAGAGGTACTTTCTGTTGGTGATGTTGTAAAAGTAAAGGTAATAAAAATTGATAAGGAAAGACAAAAAGTTGGGTTATCAATGAAATGCTAAAATGGTGTGGGACTGGTCCTAGAATATTTTTGGGGCTAGTCCTTTTTAATTATATTCCATAGATAAGAACTTGTAAGCTCTACAAATGAACCTTTTTCGATTGTCAAAATTTTATAGAAATAAAATTTTGCAAGAACATTATTCATTTGAAGAACATAACAATTTCTAATCTATTCCATATAATATAAAAAGGACTATCACTCAAAAATATTTCTATATTCTAGGACAGTCCCTTTATAAAATTAATTATATTTCTCCTGAATCTCCTTAATTTCCCCATAATGATTATTCAAAATATCCAAAAATACATCAGCCATTTGAGGATCAAATTGAGTACCTTTACATCTTTCGAATTCTGAAATTATAACCTCTAGAGGTAAAGAATCACGATAAGCTCTTCTTGAAGCCATAGCATCAAAACTATCAGCAATGGCAGCAATTCGTGCCAAATAAGGAATATCATTTCCAGCTAATTTTTTAGGATAGCCAGTACCATCAAATTTCTCGTGATGATATTCAACTATTGGTAAAATATCATTAAAAATAGTAGCATTTGAGAGAATGTGTATACCTATATTTGGGTGTTGTTTTATTTGAGAATATTCATCATCAGTTAGTTTACTATTTTTTTGTAAAATTATATCAGGAACACCGATTTTTCCAATATCGTGGAATAATCCTCCTAACCTAAGATGTTCTAAATCTTGATCAGATAATCCTAAATGTTTTCCTAATAAAACAGAGAATTCTGAAACTCTATCAGAATGACCTCTTGTATAACTATCTTTAGCTTCAACAGTATATCTCAAAGTTTGTATACTTTCCAAGTATGAGTTTTGTAATTTTTGGTAAGTATCAGACAATTTTTCATTAATTTTTCTTATCTCATGCATTTGCTCAATAGACTTTATACCAGATTCAATAAGTAAAAGCAATTGGTCAAACTTATCACTTTTTTCACAATAGCCTTGAATATCTAATCTCTTAATTGTGTCAAGAGGAGGTGCTAAATCTTTATGTCCAGTAAGTAATAAAATATATAAATCTTTATTAAATTTTCTTATTTCCTCAACTACTTGGTCTCCATGAATAGGTGTCATTATAAAGTCTAAAATCATTAAATCAAAATGTTCATTTTTAATTTTTTCAATAGCCTCTAAAGGGTCAGTAACACCTATAAAATTATATCCAGACCTCTTCAAAAATATTGATAGTGAATCTACAATTCCTTCTTCATCATCAACAGCTATAATTTTATAATTACTATTTGAGTTATTTACATTATTTAAATTTTGTAATCCTTTTCTCATAATACATCCTAGCCTCCCACTTGAGCTTTTTCTCATTATATAAATAAAACTTTAAAAAATCAATATTTATGTATAAAAAACATAAGGAAAAATTTGGCAAATGCTTGAAATTACTACATAAATATGATTTTTTACAAGTTTAAAAACTATTTATTTTGGTCTAAAGGTAATATAATATAAAATGTTGTACCTACTCCATCTTCAGTCTCAAATTGGATATCACCATTAAAATGAGCTTTAATAGTAGAATAAGACATATATAAACCTAATCCAGTACCATTTTTACCTTTAGTAGTAATCATTTCTTTAAATAATTTATCTTGAACTTTTTTAGGTAATCCTGAAGCATAATCTTTAACAGAAATTATTAAATTATTATTTCTAATTTCAATAATTAAATCTATTTTTTGTTCAGGTTTACCATTATAAGCTTGAATAGCATTTGAAATCATATTGTTAATAACTTGAACAAGACTATTAATATCACCCTTCAAAGCTAAATTCTCATCAGTTTTTACACCAATATTTAAGTAAACAATCGCATTTTTTAATTCATGTTTCATTAAAATATCTACACGTTTTACTAATTCATCAACTGTAAAATATATTGTATCTGACTCAGATAAATTAACAGCTTGTCCCTTAACAGCAGTAATAATATCTGACATATATTCAATATAATCTTTTATCTTAACAATTAATTCATTCATATCACCAGCAATCTCATGATGATCTTGATGATTAACTTCTGGGTCGTCAATAGAAGAATCATATTCTTTTATTAAATCAGATAAACCTTCAATAGCACCTGAAATTGACATGATAGGTGTTTTTAAGTTATGAGCAATTCCTCCAATTAATTGACCAAGAGAAGCTAGACGTTCACTTTCCATCAAAGATTCTTGACTACTATGAATTTGGTCTACATATTTTTTAGTGATTTTCTGAATCTCATTAAAAGAAGATGTCAGGTCACCAATTTCATCATTAGAAGTAATAGGCAAATTACTTGCATAAACTACATTTTGAGAATTAGAAATATTTTTTAATCCATCAACAACATGGTCTATATCATTACTTAAATCTTTACCTACATAGTAAATAAAGATACCATTTATAGCAATTAAAAGTAAAGCTATATAAATAAATGGAGCTATAAAATTATTTCCAAAAACAAAATATCTAATTCCTACATAACAATCACCTAATGTAGTTTTAACCTTTATAACAGCACCTTCTCGGTTTTGACCATAATATTCATAAGTATAACCTTCAGTCTTATCGTAAAAATCTAATGTATAATTAATAAAGAATTGATTTAATTCCTCAGGAGAATAAATTACTTTACCATCATTAGCTGACATTATTAAAGTATGGTCTCCTTCAGATTTAAATTCGATTGTATTTAAGATGTTTTTAATTTCATCAATAGTATAAGTTTTTTCCTCATCAAATTTAGATAACAATTCTTGTCTATAAAAGTGATAAAGTAAGCTTCCTTTTTCTTCAGTCATTAAAGAAACAGAAATCAACAAAATTAATACAAAAGAATATAAGAAAAGAGGTAAAACTTGTATTAATAATTTTTTATAAAGTTGAATCCTAATTCCATTTATTTCATTATTACTTGCTTTAGCAGTTTCAATTAGTTTATTTGCAAAAAATCTTTTATTTAACATATAAGAGAAAATTGCAAAAACAGCACTAAAAGAAAATATAACTGTGGAAATTCTTAATACTAATTCACCTTCAGTATTAAAAACAAATAATAAAATAGCAACAATTATTGCAGGAACAAAAAGTTCAAGCAAAAACATCATATAAGGATAATTAAATGCTTTTTTCCTTATAGATTTTATATAATCTTTTGAATTAATTTTAGAACTTTCTTTTGACAAAGACAATTTACTATAGACAATTCTCAAAGTGGTATATAATAAAATTAGTAAAATTGCAATTAAAATAAGAAACTGTGTAGAATATTTTATTCCAACAATTTCTAATTGAAAATCATTATCAATAGAATTTGGTGGATAATTCAAAACAAATGGCAATGTAAAATATAAAATAACAGCAATGAGAGCAAATACAAGAGTATTTGCAAATGCTAATTTTCTTTCAGTATTTATATTAAAAAAATT
>CAJMRU010000032.1 GCA_905215845.1 uncultured bacterium | reverse complement strand
ATTTTCAAAATAAAAATTAAATTTTAAATGTGAATATATTTTAAATTACAATTAAATATATAGAAAATACGATTTATAAAAGGGTTATGAGCAATATAGATAATTGTAATTTTCTTTTTAGATAATTGGCGAAAAATGTCAAAAATGAGTGTTACAATATTATTGCGAAATTGTTACAAAAATATTACAATTACTATTGACTTTTTTTGTGAAATGTAATATATATACATTTAGAAAAATTTATACTAAAAATTGGAGGAATTAACTTGGCTATCGGTGATATCATAGTAGGTATTGATATAGGGACAAGCAAAGTTTGCACAGTTGTAGGAGAAGTAAACAACTTTGGGCAAATTGAGATTATAAGCAATACCTCATATAAATGTAGTGGACTAAAGAAATGCAAGATAATAAATGAAGATGAAATAAGTTTAAGTATAGCAAAAACAATAAAAGATGCCGAAGAAGAAACAAATTTAAAAATTAATTCAGCATATGTAACGATTCCAGGAAAATATGTAACAATTGTTCAAAATATGATAACAAAAGAAGCTAGAGATAAATATTCAGGAATATCAGTACGAGATGTTCAAAATGCAGTAATGCAAGTAAAGGATATAGAAATTCCTGATGGAAAAACATTAATAGATATTGTACCAGATAAGATTACATTAGAAAATGGAACAGTTGTAACAGATCCAGTAGGAAATTTGAGTTCAAGCTTTACAATAAGTGCACAAATAATACTAGCAGAAAAAGATTATGTTAGACAATTACATAATATTTTCAAAAAAGCAGGATTAGAAATAGATGGAATAGTGCCAACAACATTGGCAGAAAGAAATTTAGTTCTAGATAATAATGAATTACATGATAATATAATGTTATTAGATATAGGAGCAGGAAATACAGATATAGGTGTATTTGAAGGTTCAAGTTTTGTATATACAAATTCAATTCCAGTAGGAGGAGATAACATAACAAATGATATTGCAGTAGTTCTTAATATATCAGAAGAAGAAGCTGATAAACTAAAAAGACAATATGGATTAGCTTTAAAATCTTTTATAGATAATGATAATGATATTATTTTAAATACATCAAAAGATGACAATAAAAATAGAATTATAAAAAGTTCTGAATTAATAGAAATAATAGAAGCTAGAATAGAAGAAATATTCTCAATAATAAACAAAGATATTACTAATAGTGGAGTAAAACAAAAAATAAATAATGTAGTTTTAACAGGTCAAGGTATAGTTAATATAAATAAAAGTGATGTTGCTGGAAAGATTAACTTGAATATACCAGTAAAAATATCAACAGGAAGAGCAATAAGTACAGTAAAACCAACATATAGAACAAGTTATGCATTAGTAAGATATATAGCAGCAAGACCATTTGCTAAAACTGTTTCAAGCAGTATAGATACACAAAATAATGAAAATTTTATAAAAACAATAATAGAAAAAATAAAAGAGTTTTTCTATTCATAAAATAAAAATTTAAAAATATAAAGGGAGGAAAAACTAAATGATGGATTACAATGATGATAACAATATTACAATGATGGATGGAACTGCAACAATAAAAGTTATAGGTGTAGGAGGAGCAGGAAATAATGCTGTAAATAGAATGATTGATGCAGGAATAAAAGGTGTTGATTTTATAGCAGTAAATACAGATAGACAAGCTCTTCAAACATCTAAAGCAAATACAAAAATCCAAATAGGAGAAAAAATAACAAGAGGACTAGGAGCAGGAGCAAACCCTGATATTGGAGCTCAATCAGCAGAAGAAAGTAAAGCTGAATTAGCAGAAGTATTAAGAGGAGCAGATATGGTATTTGTTACAGCCGGAATGGGTGGAGGAACAGGTACAGGAGCAGCACCAGTTGTTGCACAAGCTGCAAAAGAAATGGGAATATTAACAATAGGAGTTGTTACTAAACCATTTACATTTGAAGGTAAAAAAAGACTTTCTCAAGCAGAAAGAGGAATCGAAAGTTTAAAAGGAAAAGTAGATACATTAGTAGTAATACCAAATGATAAATTATTACAAATAATAGATAGAAAAACATCTATAGTAGAAGCTTTTAAAATGGCTGATGATGTATTAAGACAAGGTGTACAAGGTATATCAGACTTAATTGCTATACCAGGTCTTGTAAACTTAGACTTTGCCGATGTAAAAACAATAATGTTAAATACAGGAATGGCACATATGGGTGTGGGTAGAGCATCAGGAGAAAATAGAGCAGAAGATGCGGCAAAAGAAGCAATTCAAAGCCCATTATTAGAAACATCAATAGAAGGAGCAAGAGGAGTAATAATTAATATAACAGGTGGAGAAGATTTAGGATTACATGAAGTAAATACAGCAGCAGAATTAGTACAACGCAGTGTAGACCCAGAAGCAAATATAATCTTTGGTACTGTAACAGACCCATCAATGGAAGACGAAATACAAATAACAGTTATAGCAACAGGTTTTGAAAAACCAGAACCAATATCAAGCTTGGGTGTTGACAATATGCCAAAAACATGGGAGAAAAAAGTTACTTCAATTCCATCAAGCTCAGAAATTAGTTCTTCTCAAAATGATTTAGATATACCATCATTCTTGAGAAAAAATAGAAATAAAAATATATAAAGTGTGGGGCTGTCCTAGAATATAGAAATATATTTTCGGGGGCAGTCTTTTTTGTTAAAAGGTCGTTTTATTTAGATATATTTTTTTTATAAGTTCTTTATATAAGTTTTTGTCAAATATTTCTTTGATTCTACAATAGAAAAAGACAGTATTTTTATAACATAGGTAGTACAATATTTTTGCAGGTGATTATATGACTATTTATGTTGATGTAGTGTTAATAGAAAATCTAATTATGAATTACATTATTTTATTTGCAACAGACATAATATTGAAAAACAAATCTAAATTTTGGAGATTATTATTAGCAAGTTTAATAGGAGCGATTTATACTGTAATATCATATATTTCAAATTTAAAGATTTATTCAAATGTAATATTAAAGATGATTTTATCAATAATAATAGTTTATGTAGCATTTAATCCCCAAAATATGAAGAAAATGTGGAAGTCTGTATTAATATTTTACTTAACTTCCTTAGTATTTGGAGGTGCAGCTTTTGCACTAATTTATATAGTAAAGCCACAAGAAACATTTTTGAAAAATGGTTTATTTCTAGGGACATATTCTTTAAAAACAATATTATTATCAGCGATTGTAGCATTTTTGATAATAATAACAGCTTTTACAGTAGTAAAAAATAAGCTTTCTAAAAAAGATATGTTTTGCAATATAAAAGTAAAGTTAAATGGTAAAGAAATAGAAGCAAAAGCAATGTTGGATACAGGAAATTTACTGAAAGAACCAATAACAAATATACCAGTAATAGTAATAGAACATACATTATTATATGAATGTATACCAAAACAAATATTGAATAATATAGATGATATTTTAGGGGGTGATTTTTCGGAAATATCAGATGAAATAAAACAAAAATATATGACTAAATTAAAGTTTATACCATTTTCATCTTTAGGAAAACAAAACGGAATGCTTTTAGGAATAAAACCTGATTATGTAATTATAAAAGATGAAAATGATGAGGAAAAGAAATTAAATGAAATAATAATTGGAATATATAACAAATCATTAACTAAAAGGGGAGAATATAGAGCTTTAATGGGATTAGAATTATTTTAGAGAAGGAAAAATAATCAAATTTAATAATTTAAAATTGGATTATAGTAGTAGTTTGAAAGAAGTTAAAAAATTTTCATTGCTATTAGATAGCCTTTAAGTAAAATAAGAAAGGAATGAGAGTTAAAATGAAATTTGTAGATTTTGTAAAAAATAGTATTTCTTCAATATGTGCAAAATATTTGAATGATGATGAAGAGATAGAATATTTACCAATATTTTATATAGCTGGAAGTCAAACATTACCACCGCCATTGCCACCAGAGGAAGAAGAAGAAATGATAAAAAAGTTATCAGAAGAAAATAACTTAGAAGCTAGGCAAATTTTAGTAGAAAGAAATTTAAGATTAGTAGTATATATAGCGAAAAAATTTGAGAACACAGGAATTGGTATAGAAGATTTAATTTCAATAGGAACAATAGGACTTATGAAGGGAGTAAATACGTTTAACACAGGAAAAAATATAAAATTAGCAACATATGCATCAAGATGTATAGAAAATGAAATACTAATGTTTTTAAGAAAAAGCAATAAGTTAAAAGGTGAAATATCAATAGATGAGCCATTAAATAAAGACGGAGATGGGAATGAACTATTACTTTCAGACATTTTAGGAACTGAACCAGATATTACATCAAGAAATTTAGAAGATGAAGTTGATAAAAAGCTTTTAAGAGCTGCTATTTTAAAACTAAATGAACGAGAAAAAGATATAATGGAAATGAGATTTGGATTTAAAAGTGGGAAAGAAAAAACACAAAAAGAGGTAGCTGATGAATTACGGAATATCACAAAGTTACATATCAAGACTAGAAAAAAAGATAATAAATAAAATGAAGAAAGATATTGCAAGTAAAATAGGATAATGTATAAAAAGCCTAATTTTGGAAATACTAAAACCAAGTATTTTTAAAAGGAGGTTTTCTTTTTGCTAAACAAAGTAGAAATATGTGGTGTGAATACATCAAAATTACCTTTATTAAGCAAACAAGAAAAAGAGGAACTATTTATAA
Source organism: uncultured bacterium (assembly GCA_905215845.1). Classification (GTDB taxonomy): domain Bacteria; phylum Bacillota; class Clostridia; order TANB77; family CAG-508; genus CAG-269. Next base: position 3,420 of record CAJMRU010000032.1, on the reverse strand, counting down.
AAATAAAAGAAGGAGATAATGAAGCAAGAAATAAATTTATTAATGGTAATTTAAGATTAGTGTTAAGTGTAATTCAAAGATTTTATGGAAGAGGAGAAAATGCAGATGATTTATTTCAAGTAGGTTGTGTAGGATTAATAAAAGCAATAGATAACTTTGATTTAAGTCAAAATGTACAATTTAGCACATATGCAGTACCCATGATTATAGGAGAGGTAAAAAGATATTTAAGGGACAATAATAGTATAAGAGTAAGTAGGTCAGTTAGAGATTTAGCATACAAGGTAATACAATTTAAAGAGCGATTTAACAAGGAAAACGGAAGAGATCCTAAAATTGAAGAAATTGCAAAAGAATTAGAAGTGACAAAAGAAGATATATCATTTAGTCTAGATGCAATACAAGATCCAGTATCTTTACAAGAACCGGTATATAATGATGGTTCAGAGAATATATATATAATGGACCAAGTAAAAGACAGCAAAAATACAGATGAATTATGGGCAGAAAAAATGACAATAAAAGGAGCATTAGAAAGACTAAATGATAAAGAAAAAATGATAGTAACTAAAAGATTTTTTGATGGAAGAACTCAAATGGAAGTTGCTGATGAAATCGGAATATCACAAGCTCAAGTATCAAGGCTAGAAAAAAGTGCAATACAACATATAAAAAAGTGGTATAAATAAAAATAAAAAGATATTTTTAAATTGGTTTGCAAATGAATTAAAAATATCTTTTTTGTCTTATAGAGAAATAAGGAGGAAATAATTTATATGGAAGAAAAGGGATTGGATTTTAAACATAAAGAAGTTGTAAATGTAAATGATGGAAAAAGATTAGGATTTGTTCAAGATGTATGCGCAGACTTAGAAACAGGAGCAATTACATATATAATAGTTCCAGGAGAAAAAAGCAAGTTTTTAAATGTATTTAAAACTAATAATGGAATTACTATACCATGGAAAAATATAAAATGTATAGGGGAGGATATAATTCTGGTGGATATATAAAAACTCAAGATAATTCTTGATTTTTTCGCATAATTAAAGTATAATTTAGAAATAGAAAAGAGATATAGAAGGGAAGAATATAAATGAAAGCAATAGAAATAAGAAACAAATACCTAAATTTTTTCAAAAAAAATGGTCATACACAAATACCATCAGCATCATTAATACCAGAAAATGATCCATCAGTATTATTCACAACAGCAGGAATGCAACCATTAGTACCATATCTATTAGGAGAAAAACACCCAAATGGAACTAGACTAACAGATTATCAAAAATGTGTAAGAACAAATGATATAGATGAAGTAGGAGATAATAGACATTTAACATATTTTGAAATGCTTGGAAATTGGTCATTAGGAGATTATTTTAAAGAAGAATCAATTAAAATGAGTTTTGATTTTCTAACAAAAGAATTACAAATTCCAGTAGAAAAATTATCAGTAACTTGCTTTGCTGGTGATGAAGACTGTCCTAGAGATGAAGTTTCAGCAGAATGTTGGAAAAAAGCAGGAATTCTAGATGGACACATTTATTACTATGGAAAAGATGATAACTGGTGGATTGCAGGAGAAGAAGGACCATGTGGACCAGATACAGAAATGTTTTACGACACAGGAAAACCAGCATGTGGACCAGATTGTCAACCAAGTTGTGATTGTGGTAAATATGTTGAAATTTGGAATAATGTATTTATGGAATATTTTAAAGATAAAAATGGATATTCAAAATTAAAACAAAAAAATGTTGATACAGGTTTAGGATTAGAAAGAATGGCAATGCTATTACAAGGAAAAGAAACACCATTTGATACAGAAATATTTGCACCAATAATGGCTAAATTAGAAGAATTAGAAAAAGAAGATATAATAGAAAGCAGAAGAATAGTAGCAGAACATTTACGTTCAAGTATGATGATAATTTCAGATGGAGGAAGACCAAGCAATATTGATAGAGGTTATGTTTTAAGAAGATTAATTCGTAGAATGATTAGACATATGAACAAATTACAAATAAACTTAGATGAATTATCAAACTTAATAGAAATAAATATACAAAATCTAAAAGAAATGTATCCAGAATTAGAGCAAAATAAAGAAACAATAAAATCAGTAATAATAGAAGAAAAAGATAAATTCGTCAAAACACTTGCACATGGTGAAAGAGAATTCTTAAAAGAAATGAAAAAAGCTAAAGAACAAGGAAATACAGAAATAAGTGGAGAAGTAGTATTCAAATTATATGATACTTATGGATTCCCACCAGAAGTAACAAAAGATTTGGCTGGAGAAAATGAAATGACAATAGATATGAAAAAGTTTGAGGAATTATTCAAAAAACATCAAGAAAAATCAAGAATGGGAAGTACACAAAAATTTAAAGGTGGACTAGCTGACCAAAATGAAAAAACTATTAGTTATCACACAGCTACACACTTATTACATCAAGCATTAAGAACAATTTTAGGAGAACATGTAAAACAAAGTGGTTCAAATATTACAGAAGAAAGACTAAGATTTGACTTTACACATCCTCAAAAAATGACAAAAGAAGAAATACAAAAAGTAGAAGATTTAGTAAATGAACAAATAAAAAGAGATTTAGAAGTGAAATGTGAAGAAATGACATATGAAGAAGCAAAAAACTCAGGAGCAATAGGACTTTTCACAGATAAATATGGAGAAAAAGTAAAAGTTTATACAATAGGAGACTTTAGCAAAGAAATTTGTGGAGGACCACATGTAACTCATACAGGAGATATGGGAACATTTAAAATAAAAAAAGAAGAATCAAGTTCATCAGGAGTAAGAAGAATAAAAGCAGTATTAATAAAATAAGTCATATTAAGTAATAAAATGAGTTAGTAAAATAGTGTGCTTAAATTTGGAGACTTTTATAAATTTATATAAAATTTAGTACAATCAGTCTTATTGTATTGAAAATATGAGATATAAAAAAATAAAATTTATTTTAAATGAAGGGAAGAATTAATATGGAAGATTGTTTATTTTGTAAGATTGCAAAAGGTGAAATACCATCAAATAAAGTTTATGAAGATGAAGAAATTTTAGCATTTTATGATATAAATCCAGCAGCTCCAATTCATATTCTTGTAATTCCTAAAAAACACATTTCATCACATAATGAAATATCATTAGATGATGAAAGAATTATTGGAAAAATGCATTCAGTAATTAATAAAATAGCAAAAGAAAAGGGCTTTGATGAAAAAGGTTACAGGGTAATTATAAATTGTGGAAAAGATGGAGGACAAGAAGTAATGCATTTACATATGCATATACTTGCAGGTACAAGTTTAGGAGAGAAGATAAGATAGAATAATAAATTAACTAACAATTATTAAATATTTAATAAAATTCATGAGGATTTTATTGGAAAAATCATA
>CAJMRU010000031.1 GCA_905215845.1 uncultured bacterium | reverse complement strand
GGACATCTGTGATACTGACTTGGATTTTCGGTTTAATATTGCAGCGCTGCCCTATCTTTACCGCTAAAATGGTATAAAAATAAGGACTAAATTAGTGCTAACCCCTTGATTTTACTGGGTTTCTCTAACTTTGTCCTTATTATAACGCGCTCATCATCTACTACAATATAATTATATTTTTCCTGCGCATATTTCTGATAGTTCCGCATCATATAAGCAAATGAGCAAATTTCAATTTGCTCCTGCAGATCTGGAAGCGATTTCTTCACTCGCTGCCTCCAATCATCAATAATGTTTGTATTAGGAGCCATAATAAGCGCATGAAATTCTGTATTTTTTCTGGAAAAAATACGCAAATCTTCTTCCACAATCCTGGATTTTCCACTTGCCGTTGGAAATACCACAAGAAATGTATTTATTCCCGCAGCACGCTGTTTTTGTATTTCCTCAAGCGTATTTTCCTGATGCTCATATAACTTTACCGGACGATCAGCAAGGAGTCCATTTTCTTCAAACTCATCGGTATTTTCACCAAAAAAAGTTTTTATGTCATCCTCAATTCGATTTTCGAATCTACAATCTTCTGAAGAAAAACGATATAACTTAATTCCCCATTCGGTACATGTATTTTGTTTTTGCAGCTGTCTACGATAACGTTCCAAACCGATCTGCTGCGGATGATGATAAGTTACCCCATTTTCTTCAACTGCATAATCTCCATGCTTTGTTCTTAACAAGTAATCCAGGAAATAATTATTTCCCTGTTCATCCAAAATACCATATTCTTTCTGTAAATATTTCAAGCTATTACGACCATATACACTTGCAAAATTATTTTCAAAGTCGATTTCCAATGGAGAGGCATCTGCATGATCTTCGCGATTTGCCACATACTTTATTGGTATTTCTTCCTTTTTGCACGGCAATGTAATCACTTCATTGATTATTCCCATGTCTTCTTTTAGAAAGCGATATACTTTTGCATATTTATTCATATATGTATTTTGCTTGTCCGTGATTAAAGAATAGGAAAAAGGCTCCTCATCCTTTTTATAATTACATATCCCATCATCAATAATAATAGCCTGCTGATCTCTTACATAAAAATAGCTTGCACCACCATTTGGATATGAGACTGTTTCTATCAGATCATATTGTCCGTTTTCCAGCTTTAATACTTTATCCATTCGTCACTCTTTCCTCAGTATAAGATTCAGCCATTGTTCCGACTCACGGCCTGGTCTCACATCTCCTGTCAGCCATTGTTCTTCTATCTTTACATGTCTTATACCACTTAAAAATCCATCAAATGTTTTTTCTGTAAAATCAGTAAAATATCTTCCATTTCGTTCACCCTCAAATGTTCCATATTTAAACGATGTATAAATCACTCCATCATCCTTCAATGCACACAACATTCGCTGCATAACATTTTTAAGTTCATCCTTTGACAAATGCAAAATAGAGGAACATGCCCAAATGCCATCATATTTTTTCTGCTCGTCCAACTCCTGAAATAGCATATATTTAACCGAAACTCCAGTATATGTGCTTGCTAATTTGCACAACTCTTCTGAACCATCCGTTGCTTCCACTCTATATCCATGTTCCATGAAATACTTTGTATCACGACCAGACCCACAACCGAAATCTAAAATATATGCATTTGGCTGTAACAATGCAAGGAACTTATCCTGCGTTATGGAAAAATCTACGATTTGTGTAGTAGCAGAAAAACTTGTAGCATTTTCATTGTAGTATTTTAATGTTGTATTTTCACGAAACTTTTCTTCTAATTTTCTCATATATATTCCTTGCTGCTATTATCCAACTAATTTTTCTAACCACTCTGCAATTATTTTTCTTTCTCCACTACCATTTGTTTGAAAACGCAACAATGGTATCTGGTATAATTGCAATATGTGATTCTTCAACATATCCCTTGCTGCTTGTACTGTTCCATTCTTATGATATTCATAACCATCAACTTCAATTGCCAACACCGGCTTTTTGCTAATTCTGTTGTATATAAGAAAATCTATATGCGTCGCTGGATTCATAGCATATTTGCATTCCTGCTCATTTAATAACTCCAGATTTCTTATTAACATGTTCATCGGAAAATGGCAAACAACATCCAAACTGGAATACCTGCTGTCTCTCAGCAGTTCTTCAATTAATACGTACATTAAATTTTCCGAATCATATTCTGATATCTTCTTGTGATTTTTTAAAAATTCTTTTCTTTCTTCAGAATACTGCTTATACAAATAATCAAAAATTGAATAAATTTGACTATCCATAACCTCAAAATTATTATATTCAATATAATTAATCAGATCAATAATATTACTCTCTTTTGATTGCTCATTTCCAGTAACAACTAATATAAGTTTCTTCTTTGCCCTTGACACAGCCACATTAATCAAATATGGATCATCTGCAAAATCAGATATCTCATCATCAACCGTTGATATAATAATATTATCCTTTTCTTTTCCTTGAAACTTATGTACAGTATCAACGTCTATTCCATCAACTTGATTAGCTGTGGCCTTTACCTGATTTTTATATGGTGCGATAATTCCTGTTTCATTTTTATCAAAATTAAATTTAGGTATTATTTCATTTTTAATCACATCTATCTGTCTTTGACTGTAATGATTTCTTTCATGATTACCGGGAACTGTTTTTATTACTGACAAAACATCTTTTTCCCCTTTATCTTCTGTCATTATAATCAATTCCCCACGATAGAATTTTTGATTACAGAAATTAATAATTTTAGGATGACATCTGTAATGTTCTCTCAATAATGTCTGCGTTACATTTGGTATAACCTCCAAAATAGATTGCAAAAAACTTTTTGTAAATCGATACCCTTCATTTAGGTGATAACTGTCAAATATAGAATTTGCTTTACCCTTAATTTCCTCTGTGACAACATTTGGCAATTGTTTCGTATCGCCTACAATAACCACATTTCTTGCACAGGAAAGGGCCAAAGCTCCAGTCGCTATATCAACTTGCGATGCTTCATCCATGATAAGATAATCATATACCACATCTGTATTTAGACTATCTCTTGACGAAAATGTCGTACTTAATATAACTGGATATTCTTGTAAAAGCTCATACGGATTTTTCCACAAGTCCTCTTCTGTAAATAACTTACGTTGCTTGCTTTTTTCGTACTTACATACCAATTTATCTTTTAAAATCTGCATCGAATCATTGCACAAATTATCAAGCAAATTTTCATTCATACTATCTAGATAATTTTCAATATCTTGAATTTTCCTTAACAGTTCATTCTTTTTTGTATCATAATACATAAATTGGAAAGTTGTTATTATCTTTGATATATCCTGATTATAAAATTTCCAATTTGTAACTCCATACTTAAAAAAGGCTTTTATTTTGAACCAAAAATTTATTCTGTTTTTTTCTTCTGAAATAAATTGACATTCCTGCCATAACTCCATCCATTGTTTTGAGCCAAAACTTTTCTTAATATTTAGCTTTTGAATTTCGACATCTGTTTCTTCAACATATTGTTTAAAATACTCAAATTCCGTTTCTATTTGCGCGTTTTCCTGTCTTAAACTTGCAAGCCTTTCCTGTTTATCAAAAACATTTTTTAACTGTTCTGATTCTTCTAATATTTTATTTTTTACATTATCTCTATTTCCATCTAATGTCCACGATAAAAAATCAGGATAATTTTCATTCTGATTTTGAATAAAACTTTTCTTATTTTCAGACTTTCCCAGTGTTGCAGCAATGAATCCCAAATTATATTTTGGAGAACATAATTTTTCATATACGTTATTTGTAGCGGAATTATTATTAGAAACTATTTGAACAGTTTTCCCTTGCAATATTATATTTGCTATAATATTTAATATTGTCTGTGTCTTTCCTGTTCCCGGTGGCCCTTGAATAACACTAATTTGATTTTCCATTGCTTTTTTTACAGCCTGGTATTGACTATTATTACATCCAAATGGGAAAATTGGTATGTAGTTTTCTTTTTCATTAAATGTATGTACAGTTGACGGGTTTAAATATTTTGCCAATGCAACATCATCACCCACATAAGATATTTTTTTAAATTTGTTGGGTAATATTTTTTCACCATTTTCTTCATTTCTAATATCACATAGTTCCGCAATTTGCTTTATATACTCGAAAACATTCGCAGACTCTTTTTCTATCAAACATGAACTTTCAATCTGCAAATCATCTCGATGATAATCTTTTTCAATTTCCTTTTTAAAACAAATATGCCAATAAAAATCTCCCCGAAAAGCGAACTCATATATAGCCTCTATATCATGAAATACATGTCCATTTTTATTGCTAACTTGAAAAGCATTCGGATCTACAACTGTTGGATTCTTCAACCATACAATATTTTCATATGCATATGAATATTTTCTTCCATTATTAAATATAACATCCCATTTTTGAGTTTCTGAATTATAACTACAGCATGCTATTTCCGCAGTTTTAATCTCACCCTTTACAATTATCATATTACATCTTGTGTTCATACGCTTATTACCTTCTCCAGACATTGATATATCCATATGATATAATTACTTTTTATTTATAATTTTCTACACATTTGTAAAAATACAATTTCTTCTTTAAAAGAAATCAGTTCAATGCTTTCCTAATCGCCTCTATCAACTTCACATCTGCCGGCAACCACTCCACACTATCAAGTTCATCCTTCCCCAACCACTTCGCTGCTTCATGTTCCTTAAGCACCAGATTCCCCTTAATAATCTCACACCAAAAACAATCCATTGACAAATGAAACGTCGGATAATCGTATTCTATCGTATCAATTAATTTACCAACAGCGATTTCCGTATCAAGCTCTTCCATAATTTCTCTCTTAAGTGCTTTCTGTGGTGTTTCCCCTTCCTCAATCTTGCCACCGGGGAATTCCCATCCTCCTTTTAATTCACCATAACCTCTTTGCGTTGCAAAAATTATCGGCTGTCCCTTTTCATTCTCTGCTTTTATGACAGCAGCCACAACTCGTATTGTTTTCATACTATGCCTCACTTACTATATATTCATAAATATCCTCTCGCACGGGAACATCCAACTTATAATTTATTTCAAATGCATCATCCCCGGTCTTTTCCATCTTAATTGGAATTGGTTCCCCTTGCGCATATATTTCCCCTAAAAAATAAAATTCCTTTGCTTCTTTATCATCTTTGTTCTTTCTAATAAATAACAATATTTTATTATCCTTGTCCTCATCCGTTCTCTTAAAAAAGTGATCTGCATCACTGGAATCGATCTTTCTTGGATGCTTAGATAAAGCAATTAAATGTGCTTGTGTAACAAATCTATCCTCATATGCAATCGCATTTTCAGCTTTATCATAATTAATAAATACTGGAAGTGTCTTAGTATCAAAATCGTAAAAATAACCTCCAATATTTTGTGCATTCATATTTTTCTTCCAGTTTAATAACCTGCACACATCCTCATACGTATACTTCTGATACAATTGGAAATTAGTATCTTTGTAAGTATCCGAATAATTTTCAATGCCATATTCTATTAACTCATTTACCATCTGCGCAAATATGGGATTTGCAATTAATAACTTCTGAAATTTTTCATCTAACTGATATCCATTTTCCAGTGGCTGAATCAAAACACAATCTTCATACTTTTTTCGTTCCTCTTCTTTTGGAAACTCATTTGTAAGATTCCTTACAACAGAATCCTCTACCTTTTTTGCCAAATTCGGTTCATATGAGTTATTAAAAATTTTTTCTAGATAAACTCTAGTCCTATCATCCTGTCTCATCAAATGTCGAAGTAACATCAACTCATGTGGGCGCTTCATATTAGTTACTTTCTTTGAAATAAACTCAATAATATTTGCCTCTCTAGCACTTAATCTTGTTTCATATTCCTCGCCATAATATTTTACTAGAAAAGCATAATAGGAGCCAAATTTATTAAAATATTTACCCACATCGACAGCACCATGCTTTTTAAAATCAAGAACTGTTGGGACACGTCCCAAACGATATCTCAACTGTTCATAAGATTCCTTTAATAGCTTAACATCATTTGTTCTAGCGCTATCAATAGATTGAAAAATTCTCGTTCTGGAAATCTCATCAAAATGTATTGTAGATGCTCCTGGAATAATTCTCGTTCCTTCTGAAACATATCTGCGGATTGAATCCTTGTTGTAGCTTCGATCACCAGATAAAGCTATTGGAATCATATAGTTGTTCATATAATTACCAATAAAATCAATAATTACAACATATTCTTTATCATCTGCTTTTCTAAGTCCGCGCCCCAACTGCTGTACAAAAACAATCGGAGATTCTGTCGGGCGTAACATTAAGACCTGATTAATCTCTGGAATATCAACCCCCTCATTAAAAATATCAATTGTGAATATGTAATCCAGATATGGCATTTCTTCCAACTCACATGACACTTTATTTTTTATTGCTTTCTCATGGATTTGAATTTCTTCTTCCGATACCTCTTTTGTTAAAAGATCAATACAAGCCTCTCTGTGCTTTTCAGAAGCATCTCCCGCTAATGCAGCCGTATAATAACCTCTTGCATTAAATTTTTTGGAAAGTTCCTGAGCTTCTTTTTTACTGCTACAAAAAACAAGCCCATTTACTCGTTCTCCACTATATCCATAATAATTTGCCTGTTGTAGAATATATTCCACACGTTTGTCTGAAATCAAATATGAGAAATTACGCAGTCCCGTTTTGTCATTCATAATTTCTCCATTAATTTCAATATCGGTAATTCCAAAATAATGAAATGGGCACAACATGTCTTCTTTTAATGCTTGTTGAAGCCGAATTTCATATGCAATATTGTGGTCAAATAAATTAAAAATATCAAACCCATCTGTTCTCTCAGGGCTCGCAGTCATTCCCAACCAAAACTTCGGTTGAAAGTAGCTCATAATTCTCTGATAACTATCTGATCCTGCACGATGCACCTCATCAATACAAATCCATTCAAATTCTCCCGGTTTATACCGATTTAATGTCTCTTGCTTGGCCATCATAGACATTGTTACAAACAAAATATCTGCTTCATATTCCTTTGAACTTCCAGACAATAGCGCAAGCTTTTTTGTATTCCCAAATACTTTTTGATAACTTTTAATTGCCTGCTTTGCAATTATCTCTCGGTGAACAATAAACAATGCTTTTTTCGGTTTTTCATTCTTTAATGCAAACGCAGAAGCATATGTTTTACCAGTTCCAGTCGCACTAATTAGTAACGCTCGCGTCGCACCACGTTCCCGAAGATCATGAATGTTACCTATAAATTCTTCCTGCATTTTATTTGGCTTTAAATTATAAGTATCATAATCAACAATATCGTTTTGAAGCGCAATCTTATGTTGCTCACGAATTAATCGTTCTATCTGCTTTTTGCGATTATATATTTTCCGATAATCTTCTATAAATTCATCATATGATTTTGATAATTCATCTTTCCAAAGTCTCTCAAACTCTTGAACAATTGACTTTGCCATCTCTCCTTGTTCTGTACTTACCAACTGCGTATTCCACTCCATATTCGTTGATAATGCAGTCTGTGTCATATTTGCGCTTCCAATAATAATTCGATATATACCATTTTCACGAAACAAATATCCCTTCGTATGGAATCCATTATTTTTATCTTTTACATGATATATTTTAAGTTGAATATTTGTTAAAGAAGCTAACTTATCCAACGCATACGGTTCACTAAAACACAAATAATCAGTCGTTAAAATTCGTCCGCGAATACCACGTCTTTCTAACTCCTTCAATGTTTCTGCTAATTCCACAAATCCACTTCGATTAATAAACGCTACGCTAATGGAAAATTCATCACAATGCATCAACTGATTTTCAATATGCGTAAGTATCTTAACTCCACGTTTATAATCATTTGTTATAAATTGTGGACTATAGGCAAGATTAGAGTTAACTGCGTTATCTATATATGCTTTTTGTAAGCCCTTGTGAATCTCAATAATATCTTGTTGATGCATTATTTTTATTTCCTCTCTACATTCTATTATCTCTTAATACCAAATACACTTTTTCCTACCTTGAATGAAAAACTAAAACCCAACTGAAAATACGTCTAATAGTCAAAATTCTG
>CAJMRU010000030.1 GCA_905215845.1 uncultured bacterium | reverse complement strand
ATCTATTTATTTTGTCTTTTGATTTTTATTTTTAATTATTTATACTTAATTTTACTTTTCTTTTTTCTTTGTCAATTTTTTTTATATATACATTAACTTCTTGTCCATATTCAAGCCCTTCACTATATTCTGCCATACCAACTAAATTTGGAGTAAGTTCAATAAATATTCCATTTTTGTTTTTTTCTGTTTCTCTTACTATTCCTTTAACATTCATTCCTTGCACAAATTTTTGTACATTTTCTTCCCAAGTTCCTAATATTTCTTTGTATGATAAATTTATTTTACCATTTTCTTTATCTATTGATTTTACCACAATATTTATTTTTTGTCCAATTTTTAGCCTTTCATATGGTGTTTTTATTCTTGCGATTGATAAATCTTCAATATGTGCTAATCCTACTACTCCTCCGCCAATTTCTATAAATGCTCCATATGGCTTTATATTTTTTACTATGCCTGTAAGAACTTGTCCAATTTCTAAGTCTTTTTGTATTGAACTTATAACCTCTTCTTGGACTGCTTTTCTTGATAAAAGCAAGGTATCTGTTCCTTCTATACCCTCTACCCTAAATTGAACATATTTATTTAGCTTTCCTACACATAATTTTGTGTCTATGTCTTGCCCGTCTTTAGTATTTTCAATCTCTGATTTTGGAATAATTCCTTTAAATCCATTTCCTAAGTTTATATGTAAGTTATAGTCTTCATCATAGCTTTCTACTTTGCCTTGTAATATTTCTTTTGTATTTATCAAATTTTTAGCTTCATTTATGCTAGAAATCTTTTTTTCGTCTTCATTCCAACCTTCTGGTATAAATTTAAAAGTTTTCATTTTTTTCTCCTTTGTATTTACAGCTTTTCTTTTGTTGGTGTTATTATATATTTTTATATGACTTTTTTCAATGATTTTAATCAAAATAATTACTTATTTCTTGCAAGTCTTCAAAATTCTTTTGTCTTAATATTTCATATGTAATTATAGCAACTGAATTAGATAAATTTAATGACCTTAATGTTGGAAGCATTGGTATTCTTATTGTTTTTTTATCTAAATATTTTTCTAATAAATCTTCTGGTAGCCCTTTGGTTTCCTTTCCATATAGTACAAATACTTCTTCCATTTTTGAATAGTCTATATCTGTATATTTTGTCTTTCCCTTTGTTGTTGCAAAAAACATATTATGTTCTTCTGGTTTATATTTACTTAAAAATTCTTCTAATGAACTATGTTCTTCTATATCAAGTTTATCCCAATAATCTAGTCCAGCTCTTTTTATTGATTTATCATCTATTTTAAATCCTAATGGGTGAACTAAATGCAATTTAGCCCCTGTTATTGCACAAGTTCTAGCAATATTTCCTGTGTTTTGTGGTATTTCTGGTTCTACCATTACAATATTTATTTTCATTTTTATATTTCCTTTCAATTAATAATTTAATTTCAATGTTATTCAATTTTTATTTTTCTAAACCATAATTTTCTATTTGTTATAGGATAATGTTTTTTATTGTAGAGAAGCTGGAAATAGTTGATAATTATAATTTTTTTGCATTTTGACGTTCGCATGGAATGAAGATTAGAATTGGTTAGGCTTTCGAATGAGGAATGCTCACGGTACTTGAAGTATGAAAGGGTCTGAGTGAGAGAGGCTCATTAGGAAGCCTTACCAATTCTTTCTGAATGAAATAAGTAGTCAAAAGCCCAAAAAATTATAAGTATCCCCCAGTTCCAGCGGCTAACTTTTACCAAATCAAAACATTCATTACACTTATTTTTACTTTACCAAAATATTCAGAACTTCATTTCTCAATATAACAAAAAAAGAACCAAATAAGAATTCTCTCTTACTCAGTTCTTCTTTCATTACTATTAATTACATATTTCTAGTAATTATAAAATTTAATTCTAAAGCCTTAATTATCATTTTATTTTGCATAATCTACTACTCTAGTTTCACGTATTACATTAACTTTTATTTGACCTGGATAATCCATTTCAGCCTCAATTTTCTTAGATAAATCTCTTGCAAGGATTGTCATTTTGTCATCTGATATTTTTTCAGGTTTTACCACTACTCTAACTTCACGACCTGCTTGTATTGCAAATGATTTGTCTACACCTTCAAATGAATCTGCTATTTCCTCAAGATTTTGTAATCTCTTAATATATGCTTCTAAAGTTTCTCTTCTCGCTCCTGGTCTTGATGCTGAAATAGCATCTGCTGCTTGTACTAATACAGCCTCTAATGTTTGAGGTTCCACATCTCCATGATGAGCTTCTACTGCATTTATAACTAAAGGATTTTCCTTATATTTTCTTAATACTTCTACTCCTATTTCAACATGTGTACCTTCCATATCATGGTCTAATGCTTTTCCAATATCATGCAATAACCCTGCTCTTCTAGCTAATTTAGTATCTAATCCAAGTTCTTCTGCCATTATTCTAGCTAAATTTGAAACTTCAATAGAATGATTTAATACATTTTGACCATAGCTTGTTCTATATTTTAATTTTCCTATTAGTTTTACTATGTCTGGATGTAATCCTATAACTCCAGTTTCTAATACAGCTCTTTCTCCTTCTTCTTTGATAGTGTTTTCAAGTTCCTCTTTAGCTTTTTCTACCATTTCTTCAATTTTTGCTGGATGTATTCTTCCATCATCAATTAATTTTTCTAGAGCTAATTTAGCAACTTCTCTTCTTAATGGATCAAAACCTGATAATACTACTGCTTCAGGTGTATCATCAATTATTAAATCAATTCCTGTTAAAGTTTCTAATGCTTTTATATTTCTTCCTTCTCTACCAATTATTCTTCCTTTCATTTCATCACTTGGAAGAGCTACAATTGATACAGTAGTTTCTTGTGAATGGTCTGCTGCACATTTTTGTACTGCATAAGCTAAGATTTCTCTTGCATTTTTTGTTGCATCTTCTTTTGCTTTTTGTTCTTTTTCTCTTATTAAAGCTGCTTTTTCTGCTGTTATTTCTTTATCTACTTCTGATAAAAGCCTATCTTTAGCTTCTTCTCTTGTTAAAGCTGCTATTTTTTGAAGTTCAACCATTCCTTGAGTGTGTAATTCTTCTACTTCTAATCTTTGATTTTCTAATTCCTTAATTTCTCTTTCTAAATCTTGTTCTTTTCTTTCAAAATTTTCAGAACGCCTATCTAGATTTTCTTCTTTTTGAATTAATCTCGCTTCTTGCTTTTGTACTTCGCCTCTTCTTTCTTTAATCTCTTGATCTAATTCTTTTCTACTATTCATAATTTCTTCTTTAGCCTTAAAAATTTCTTCTTTTTTTAAGTTTTCACCTTCTATTTTTGCTAAATCAATTAATCTTTTTGCTTCATTTTCTGCACCTTGAATTTTAGACTCTGCAACTTTCTTTCTATATATCATACCTACTAGAAATCCTATTGCTAATGAGATTAAGACAGCGGCGATAATGATTACTATATCCATATAATCATACACCTCTTTCTTATTTAATTTTCAATGTTCGAATAAAATATATATATGTTTCTTATTAGATATATTTTTTCCTACCTTATATATTTTATCTTTATTATTGTAAACTGTCAAGTACTTTTCAATAGCAATCTTGAGATATTTAAAAAATTTATTACAATTTACAGTTGATTTATATCTGCCAAATAGTAATAATATATTATTTTGATAATTTATTTATCTATAAAGCTGTGAATTATAACAATGAATTAACAATATTACACATAGAATAAGAACACAGCTTTTATTACTGTGTCCTTATTCTTGAAATGTTTAGTTTTCTTCTTCTAGTTCTTCTTCCAGATTTTCTTCTAATTCTTTGTCTAAATTCCTCTTCTTTTTCCATTTCTTTTTCCATTTCTTTTCTGCTTCTGATTCTGCTTCTATTGTAAGTAGTATGATTAAAAGTGTCATTAGTGTAGCCAAGAAAATAACTTCGATCATATCATAATTTTTTTGTACTATCAGCATCATAAAACTAAAACCTGAAGTAAAACTGCTAGCACTCATCATCAAGTAACAAAGAATTCTTTTTGAACATTTCATAATCAGTTCCTCCTAATTAGTGTTGTTATGTTCTTCCTATAAGAGCAAAGAACTGTAATAAAATATTATTTAGTGACATTTTATATTATACTATATCTTTACATAATTTGCAAATTCTTAAACTAGTCTTTCTTTATTACTTTATATATTCTCTTTCCTTATAGTCTCAATAATATTCTGTTTCTTAGTCTTCTTTACTGAATATTGCATTGTTATAACTATAACTACAAATACAAATATAATTGAAATTATTATAGGAACTATTGGTAATTGATATGGTTCTTGATATATAGTAGTAGTTACTTTATACATCAAATATGATAATAATATTCCAACTGGTAATCCTAAAATCAAGGCTTTCAGACCATATATAAAACTTTCATAATTTATCATTTTTCTAAATTCTTTATTTGTCATTCCTATTGATTTTAGTATTGCAAATTCTCTATTTCTAAGTGCCATATTTGTTGTTATTGTATTAAAAATATTTGTTATTCCAATTATTGAAATTACTGCAATAAATCCATATAGAAAAATTGAAACTATAAGATTTAGTGTATTATTTGCTTTTACTTCTTCTTCAAAATTGTAAATATTATCCTTGTTCGTTTTATCAATTTCTATAATTTTTTCTTGGACTTTATATGGGTCTTCTGCTGAAATCATCATTGAAGTAAGTGCTACATCTTGTAATTTATTTATATATTCATCTGATACTATTAAAACGGGATATCCTTCATCTCTAAAAATCCCTCCCATAGGAAGTTCTTTTGTTCTAATAGCAATTTCTATATTTGATAAATCTATAAGATTTCCATTTTCATCAGTTCTATCATACAAATCTATTTTTTCTTTTTCCTTTATTTTTAATATATTATCTTCTACTCTTTTTACTCCATCTTTTCCTTCTTCATATTCGTAAAACATTGTTGTATCATATAATATTGCTTTGTCCTTTACATCTTCATATTTTAATCCCAATTTCTCTATATAATTTTTATACTCTTTGTCTCCTAAGGCTGACATTTGAATTGTTTGAACTCCTGTATCTTGTGTATATTTTTCTTTTGCTCTTTCAGTATAATATTTATTTTCATCTATAACATATTGTTTCGTTTTTAAAATCGCATAATTTTTTATTCCTTCAATATTTTTAATTTTATCAAAATACTCTTGTTTTTGTTCATCAGTCTTATCAGCATACCCATATATGGTCAAATTCACATCGGTTGGTTTTATATCTATTGAAGATACTCCAAACATATTATCTGCAAAAGAACTCATTGATATAAATAATACTATGCTTAGGAATATTGAAAAGATTGTTGTTCTATATTTTCTTTTACTTCTATTAAAATTTTTTCTAGCAATTACTCCTTCTATTCCAAAAAGTTTTTTTGTTATTTTATAGTTTTTATTTTTCTTTTTATTTTGTTTTATATCTGTACTTTCTCTAATAGCATCTATTGGTGTTATTTTTCCAGCTCTATAACTTGGTTTTATAAGTGATATTATTATCATTACAATAGAAACTAAAACTGCTATTCCTATTGCCGGAAGTGATACTATTAGTTTTAAATCAAAGTTATCAACTAGTGGTTGTGACATAGAATTTAATAATGAATTCACAATTAATAGTACTATCCATATTGCAAATACTCCTATTATTATTCCTAATGGTATTGATATACATCCTAAAATTGTTCCCTCAAAAAATATACTTCTTCTTAATTGTTTTGAAGTTGCTCCTACACTTGCTATCATTCCCAATTCTTTAGTTTTTTCTGTTAGAGATATATTAAAACTATTTTTTATTACAAATGCTGATGTAAAAAGTATTATTCCTATTACTATTATAGCCATTACTAATAAGAAATTTTCCATTCTATTACTTTTGAATATTCCCATATAATATAGTAAACTTTCATTGATTTGTATTGTTGCTTCATCAATATTTAATGTTTTTTTCAAGTACTCTGAAAACTCATATGTTTCTGATGGATTCTTTAGCAACAATGCTATATTTTTATCTTTATTAATATTTGTATTTTCTAATTTTGTTATCATTGTATATCCTGGTGCTGAATAATTTTCTATGTTTAATCTTTCCATTATACCTACTATTTTATATTGTTTTTCTTCTTCTGCTGTAAATATTTCTTGTTCTAAGTCTTTTTCTTCGTATGATTTATCCTTTTTTCTTTCTTCTAAATCTTCATCTGTATAATATGGATTTGATTGAGTTAACTCATATCCACCTTTATATCTATTTCCTATATTAAGATTTAAAGTATCTCCAACCTTCAACTCAACTTTTCCATTTGTAATTAAATGCTCTGGTATTAATATTTCATTTTCATTTTCTGGCATTCTGCCTTCTTTTAATATTATTCCTCCATTTTGTAGTCTGCTTTCATCATATGCCATTACATATCCATATGGTTTATTTGGATTTTCTGAATTCTCTAATTTTGAATAACCAACCTCCTCTTCTTTTGATATTCTTTCTACTTTAGCATTATTTTCTAAATATTTCATATTTTCATCAGATACATTAGATATTCTTATATGATAATTCCCACCTTTTTTTATTTCTCTTTCCATCATTGCAGATTGAAAACTTGCAACAAATGTTGTAATTGCACAAATCAAAGCAATAGAAAGAGAAATGCCTATTATTGTTACTATTGTTCTTTTCTTATTTAATTTTAAATTTTTGACAGTTAATGAATTTAAAATTTTCATAATTATTTTCCATCCCTTCTAATATATTTTTAAGCATAATCTCTTATCTATTTTTTTCATCTTTAATTAGTTTTCCATCTTGTATTGTTATAATTCTATCAGCTTCTAATGCAATTTTTTCATCATGTGTTATTACTATTAATGTTTGATTATATTTTTTATTAGAAAGTTTCAATAAATCCATTATTTCCTTTGAAGCTTTGCTATCTAAATTACCTGTTGGTTCGTCTGCTAAAACTATACTAGGATTATTAATTATTGCTCTACCTATTGAAACTCTTTGTTGTTGACCTCCTGACAATTCATTTGGTAAATGATTTTCTCTTTTTTCTAAACCTAAAATATATAAAATTTCATTTAAATGTTTTTCATCTACTTTTTGTCCATCTAAGTCACATGGTAGAGTTATATTTTCTTTTACATTTAATATTGGTATTAAATTATAAAATTGATAAATTAATCCTATTTGTCTTCTTCTAAATATTGCTAAATTATCATTATTAAGTGCATAAATATCAGTTCCATCTATAAATACTTTTCCACTAGTTGGTTTATCTACTCCACCTATTAAATGTAATAAAGTTGATTTTCCACTCCCAGATGCTCCTATTATTGCAACAAATTCTCCTTTATTCACACTAAAAGATACATTGTCTAAAGCCACTACTTCTGTATCTTTTTTTCCATATTTCTTAGTTAAATTTTGGACTTTTAATATTTCCATTTTCTTTCCTCCTTTTACTTTTAGGTATAAATTACCTTTTAATTTATTTTATATTACAATATGAAAGTGACTTTAAAATGACTTTTTGAAAATTTTCTCAATGGTGATTTTAGGGTCGGAGACAAAAATCAGCTTTTCTGACGATTTTTATAGCATGATTTCGAGGTCAGAGATAAAAATCAACTTTTCCTTTTCTCTGATGATTTTTGTCTCCGACCCTAAAATCACGAAATCATTTATACAATTTTATCTCAAATTCCGTACCAGTACTATATTTTTCTTGCCAACTTTTAACTTTTATTTCTCCATTTTGATTGTCTATAATACTCTTACAAAAAGCAAGTCCTATTCCTAAACTATCAGTACTACTATTTTCTGACTTATAAAATCTTTCAAAAATATGAGTTATATCTTTTTTATTAATTCCTTCTCCATTATCCTTTATTTTTAATTTGGTATAAATATTATTTTCTTCAACTTTTATTTCTATGTTTTTCCCTTCATGTTCTAATGCATTTTTTACTATATTGCTAATAGCTTCCATAGTCCATTTTTTATCACATACCATAATTTCTTTTTTATTGGATATTATTTTAATTTCTGCATTATTAGCTTCACACATTGGTTTAAAATTGTTTTTTATTTCTTTTAATATTTCATATCCATTTTCTTTTTTCTTCTTTAGTTTTATTGTTTTTGAATCTAATTTTGCTATATTTAAAATATTTTTTACTAGC
>CAJMRU010000029.1 GCA_905215845.1 uncultured bacterium | reverse complement strand
ATAATATAGCACAAAAAGAAAATTATCAATTTGAAAGTTATTATAATCAAGAAATATATGGTCCAGATGTTGCAACTGTTATAAATAAAGCAATTGATAAAAATACAAATAATAATATTACAAAAGATAAAAGAGGTAATTTTATAGAAGATAATACTAATTCGATAAAAATAGATATAAAATTTATAGATGATGATAAAATACACAACATGGAAGAAATCTTTAACAAAGGTATAGGCACATTTATGCAATATTATAGCCAGATAAAATTCAAATGCACAAAAATTGATTATCATAAATCTAGTAAAAAAGTTAAATATATGTTATTTGAGCAAATAACAAAATAATAAAGTTATTTAAGTTACTAAATATATATTTTTAGTATTTAATAAATATAAAAACAAAAGTAAAAATTAAAGGAGGAATTTTTTATGGAAAACGCATCAAAAGCATTAATTATAGCTGGAGCAATATTACTAGCAATTTTAATTATATCATTAGGGATTGTAATTTATCAACAAGCATCAGGAGTAATAAATAATAGTTCAATGAGTCAAGTTGAAGTAACA
Source organism: uncultured bacterium (assembly GCA_905215845.1). GTDB lineage: Bacteria > Bacillota > Clostridia > TANB77 > CAG-508 > CAG-269. The sequence goes on along the minus strand of CAJMRU010000029.1, from coordinate 7,789 downwards.
CAATTCAATACACAATTCACACAATATCAAGGTAAACAAAGAGGTTCAGTAGTAAAAGCTTTATTCCAATCAGTATTAGCAAATAATGTATCACAAGATAGTGAAGATAGACAAGTTAAAATTGTTTGTGCAATAACAGGCAACTTAGAAAAAAATGCTACATCATTACCAACAAATATAGCAAAAATAGCAACAGGTTCATCTTACAATATTAGCATCGAATATGGTAAAGATAAAGGAAATGCAGGATTAGTTGATATTATCACAATTACAGAAGTACAATAAATTTATAAAGAAAGGATGATATATTATGGAAAATGCAGCAGACGCATTAAAAATGGCAGCAGCCGTATTAGCTTTTGTTCTAGCATTAGGGATTAGTATATCATCTTTTTCCGAAGTTAGAGAAGTTTCACAAATAATTTTAAATTACAAAGATAAAGAATATAATTATACATATATTCCAACAAATGGGGATACAACAAGAAAAGTAAGTGTAGAGACAATAGTTCAATCTATTTATAGAGCCTATAATGAGAATTATAAAATCTATTTTTATAAAAATGGTAATGAATCAGATCCATTGACTATATTTCAAAAAGATTCAATACAAAAGGAAAATATTAATTATATAGATTTAAGAGAGCAAGCATTAGCAAGTGTTGAAAAGAGAAATCAGTTTATAGGTTGCATTTTATATGGAAGTTCATATAGAGATCCAAGTGGAAAATCATTTAATGATATAAAAAATGAATTTAAAGAAGTAGGAATTATATTGCAAGATCAAGGATTATATGATAAAATATTAAGTAGTGGAGGAGCTGAAGAAAAATTTGGAGTGTATTATGAAGATGATGAGATAGTAGATAATTCAAATCCAGATGATTCAGAATCAAATGTGCCACAAGCAAACAGAGTGAAGAAAAGAGTTATTACATATATTTTGCAATAATAAAAGGATTAATTTATTATTATAAGGAGGAAGTTATGGGAGATTCATTAATAACAATAATTGCAATAATTTTAGCAGCAGTTTTAATGTTTGTATTTCCATTAATGGCTATGTCAGATAGGACAGATGATGTCACACAATTAGCAGTAAAAACAGCAACTACAGATTTTGTTGATACAGTAAGAACAACAGGTAAACTAACATCAGATAATTACAGTAAATTTGTAGAAAGCATTAATTCAACAGGAAATACATATGATGTAGAAATGGAAGTAAAAGTTTTAGACGAAAATCCAGGAAAGAAAACATCACAAACAGCAACAGAAAAAATAGGTGAAAATGTATATTATTCAATGTATACATCACAAATTTTAGAAGCATTAGGAAAAAATAATAATAATGCAGTATTAGCACTTAAAGAAGGAGATTATTTTATAGCAAGTGTAAAAAATACTAATACAACATTATCACAACAATTAAAAAACTTTTTCTATACAGTAACAGGAAATGACACTTATACTATTGCAGCATCGCATGGAGGAATAGTATCAACTAATGGAGTAAAATAATACTAGGAAAAATAAAGTTTTAAGGGGCGTCATATAAAAATTGCGTCCTTTTTTAAATATAAACAAAGGAAAGAGAGTTATATGAAAATACAATATTTAGCAGTAATTTTTATAATAATAATATTACCAATATCACTAATATTATCTGCATATACTCAAAATCATATAGCGACATTAAATTCACAAGAGTTATATGATTCAAAGCTTGATACAGCAACATATGACGCTGTAAAAGCTTTTCAATTAAATACTATAAATAATAGTACATCAGACATACAGAATTCAAAAATTAGGGATATAGAAGCAGCAGTAAATACTTTTTTCAATTCAATAGCATCTAATTTTAATATGGCAGGATATAATATTGATGTATTAAATAAATATGTACCTGCATTAGTATTTACAATGTATGATGGTATATATATATATACATCATATACAAATACATTAGGTGAAGTTAATGTAAGTACAAATTCAACATATAAAGATGGAGAGAATTTAGCAGGTTTAAAACCATATATTTTCTATAGTTGTAGATATAAGACAGGAGCAAATGATGTAGTAATCACATATTCTTTAGACAATTATATACAAATTGATGGAAAAGTGAATAATGAATATATTCACAAAGATGGATATTTATATAATCCTAGTGATATAAAAATAAATGGAAATAAAGTAACATATAGAGGAATAGAAATAAAAGAAGAAGGAGCTTTGAAAGAGACACTTCCAGATGGAAATGAATATGTATATATAAAATTAAATGGAGTAAAATATTATAAAGATATAGCTTCTGATCAATGGTTTTCTATATTAAATGGACAAAAAAAGCCACAAGGTAAGTTTTTATCGAAATATGAAACATCAAATGATTTGGCAATAAAATTTTTTACAGAAGCAAAAGAATTTAGTGATTGGTTCTATAATAAATCAGGACTTAGTGATTTAAGAGCTTCTGATGCAGTAGATGAAAAAGGACAGCCTTTAAAGAATTTAGTAGATGAGAGAAGTTCAGTAATATATGAATTTTCATCTGATCAAAGAATTTTTGACAATAATGGTCACATAGAAGATCCTGCTTCAGTATTTAACAATCATAGATTAGCAGTAATAAGATATACAATAGAAAAAAATTTATCAATAGCAATATCAAACTATAATAACTTTACTCAAGGAGCATCAACAAATTTTCAAATGCCAAATTTAACAGAAGGTGAATGGGCACAAATAATGAATAATATGTCAATGATAAGTTTCTTAGAAGGATTGAACATTGGTGGTAAAGTATATAATGGTTATTCAATTATAAATAATAATAAAAATCAAGAAGTAGTATCAGAAAATTCAATATACATTGTAGGAAATGATAATAATTATCATATGGTAACAGACAAAGATTTAGTAAGTACAGTTATACCAGAAATAGGATATTTAAACATAGATTTTGAAAGAAAAAGTATAATAGGAAGTGAAGATACTACAAAATATTATTATCCAAGAAGGGAAATTGGCTGCTATGGAAGTATAGTGGCACATACTAATTTGGATGTAGAATCTGATAGTATATATGAATATTTAGAAAAAACTACTAATCAAAATGTAGCAAGTGTATATTATACAGCTTTAGCAAGAGAAAGATATAGTAGTTATAAGGCAAGTAGGACATATGATACCTATACAGAACAATTTAAAGATTAGAAAAAGATAATTTTAATGAAAATAATAGACAAATTTTTAAAAAAATTAAATACAAGTAGAAATACTTTTGCAACATATATATTAACTTTAATTACTATATATTTAGTAGTTGATAGATTAGTTGAAATGCTATTAATGATATTTACAGGAGTTTCTTATTCATATTGGGGACCTATTCAATATACTTTTGCACTTGCTTGTCCTATTTTTGCTTTTTTATTTTCAGGAGCTTCTGAATTTACAGGTTCAAAAAATAAAAAAGTTTCTATTTTTTATGCTTTTGTAGTTGCATTATATATAATAGCACTTTCTATGTTTACTCAATGGCTTAATATGGGCGTTTGGTTATTAATGCTTTCTGTCCCAAACTATGTAGAGATTATAACTGAGTTTTCAGAAGTAGTTAGACCTGCCTTTATAAGTATTTCATTGTTTTTACCATTAGCTACATTTTTCCCATTCTTCAAAGGTCTATATATGGGCGTAAATGATAACCTTGATCAAGTTCGTTCAATCTGGGACTATGGTGGAATTGATTTATCTGATAAAACTAAAAATCGTGGAACTTACACTTGTGAAGTTTATTTATGTTCAGATGATGAAACAGGGGCAAATATAACAATACCAGAAGCTTCTAGATATCAGGCATTATTTGTATGTGGTGGCTCTGGTAGTGGAAAAACATCTCTAGTTTTTGAACCACTTATCTCTAGAGACATTGAAAGAAAATATTTCTTTAGAGAAGTTTCTAAAGAAATGGGAATAACTGCTTTAAAAACTCACATTGCTTACTTAGATAAACCATATAACAATGATTATTTAAATAAAAACTTCAGATTAAATATGTTACGTCCTATTGAAGGAAAAGAAGATGTTTATAATGCTTATATGAAAAAACTTATTTTAGGAAAAGAAAATGGAAATAATATTTATAAAAATTTAGGTTTAACTGTCATGTCACCTGATTATGAATTAATTCAACACATGCAAGATGTTTGCGAAAATTATGGATTTGAATATAATATAGTTGACCCTAACAATTCAAATTCAATTGGATTAAATCCATTTGTTTATGATGATCCAACAAAAATAGCACTAACAATATCATCAACATTAAAAACCATGTTTGTTAATTCTCATGAAGCAGAAGAAATATTTAGAGAAGACTTTACTGTGCAAGCAATTGAAAATTTAGCTATAATATTAAAAGAAATGTATCCTAGAATGAATGAAGGTTCATTACCTAACATGTATGATATGTTAAAAATGTTTACAAATTTTGACTTAATTGAAAAAATGTGTGAAATATTAGCCCATGATGAAGATTTAAAAGAAAAATATGCTGTTCAACTTGCATATTTTAGAAAACATTTCTATAAAAACTCTTCAAGTAAAGAACAAACTGAAAAATATATTACACCTGCAATTGCACAACTAGACAATATCCTTAGAATTCCTGGAGTAAAATCAATTTTGTGTAACAGGCATAACAATATAAATTTTGACGATTGCTTAAAAAATGGTGAAATAACATTTATTTGCACAAGACGAGGCGATTTAGGTGCTTCTGCTCATAAGGCTTTTGGATTATTCTTCTTAATTTCAATGCAAAATGCTGTTTTAAGAAGACCTGGAACAGAAAATACTAGAGTTCCAAACTTCTTATATATAGATGAATTTCCAGATTTTATTTGTAAAGCTACTGAAGCAATATTTACAATGTATAGAAAATATAAAGTTGGAACTGTTATTTCAGCACAAAACTTAGCCCAACTAAGTGACTCACCTGAAAAATCTAGTCAAAGAAACACTCTTCTAGCTAACTGTGCTAGTAAAATATTTACTGGAAATGGAGTTATTGAAGAACTTGAATGGTGGGCTTCTGAATTTGGTAAAAAAAGAGAGTGGACATTTGGAAATACAATTGATTTTAAAACAGGAGAATACGAATCAAAACATGGTAATGTAAAATGGGCATTTGTTGATAATTTTTCTTCTGGAAAATTACAAGGTTCTCTTACAGATAAAAAATGTGCTTATAAAATAAAAGATTTAGGTGGCAAATTCTTAGTTGGTCTTGGTAAATTTAATTACCTAGAAGCTAAATATAAAGAACATCAAAAAATAAAATTCTTTGATTTTGGTAAATACTCTGATGGTGTTACTACTGCTACTGAAGATGATTCCGATGTAAGAAGAAAAAAATTTGATATAAAAAATATCGATTTTACTGATGAAAGAAATGAAATTGACCCTATTCAAACTGATACAACAGATTCAAAATTCTTATTTGATAATGATGATGCTGTAATAGTTAACTTGAAAAAGGGAAATCCAAATAATTAAAGTTTTCTAATAAAAAAACTATCAATTGATAGTTTTTTTATTTTTCTCATTTTTAGTTTTAAAGCAAAAATTCATATTTCTTTACTTTGTTCTCTTACTTTTTATTGTAAACTATTATATAGTATATATCATAGGAAATGTACTGAACCCAAAAAATTGGACATTTTTTTGATTTAGTATTAAGCAACATTTTGGGAATGAATTCTGTATTGAACATGAGTCATTCCTTTTAGGTCTTTGAATACTCTACCTACATTCCTGTTACTGGTAATCTTTTTACTTCCTTTTCTTTTTTGCTTGTTTCTATTTTAGGTTTATCTTCTTTTTTATTATTTACTGTTACCATTATTTCTTGATTTAAGTCTATATTTATTTCAATGTCTTCTTCATAAATTTCATATCCATCTATTGATTTTGTTTCTTTTATATAATATTTTCCTGGAATTATATTCCCTATAACAATTTTTCCTTTTTCATCTGTTCTTAAGTTTTTATATATTGCATTTTTGTTTTCATCTAATAATTCAAATTCAACTCCTTCTAATCTCTTTTTAGTTTCTTCGTCTTGTTTTATAATTATTATCTTTGTTTCATTTTTGTTATATTCGTCTTTTGCTATTCCTCTTCCGTTTTCGTAACCTGCCGAAGTTAATGCATAGTCTTGATATTCGCTATTAGGAGCTGCTCCATATAATACTACTTTTGTATTTACTTTTGCTTCTACATTTATTTTAAATTCACCTTTTTCATTAGCTCTTTTTAAGGGTACTAATACTTTAAATTTTTCATTTGCATTAAATTCTTGCTTTTCATTATTGTTTTCATCTACTAACTTTATTCCTTCAATATTTTGTCCTTTTTCACTTTCTATTTTTATTTTATATTTTTCTATAACTGTATCTGCTGATACACTATATGTTTTTGATATGTAGTTTTTGTCTTTATTATCTTGTTTCCATTCATCATTATTTTTATTTATTGTTAGTGTACTTGATATTTGAGTTTCTGTCGATTTATTAGCATTATCAATTATTTTATACATAGCATTTAAAGTTCTTTTTCCAGCTTCTCCTATTCCTTCATATTCACTCAATTTATTTCCATGTACATAGCAGTAAACAGCTTGTTTTGTTGCTGTAAAGGCTTCTTCTTTGTTAGCAACACCTAATTCTTCTATCGTTTTATATGGATATCCATTTACTATTACTTTCCATAGTCCTACATCTTTTATAGCATCATTTATAGAAACATCATATGAAAAATCACCTTCAACACCATGTTTGGTTTTATCTAGGCAATATGCTGGATATGATACTCCATTATCTTTATATTCTGCATATTCAACTATTACAAGTCCTCCTTTGTATTTTAACAATTCTCCACAAGAACCTGATGAATAAATATGTGTTGAATCCATTTGGGCTGCTATTACTGAATTTATAAATAGCATTGTATTTAATATTACTAGACTTATTATTATTACAATTTTTTTAGATATGTTTTTAACTTTATTCATTCTACTTTCTTCCTTATATTTTATATTTAGGTTTTTAAGGATTTACCTATAAACCTATATGATTTTACTTTATTTTTATATTAATATCTTTCTCTTAGCTTTATAAATTTTTAAAATTTTCTTTATTACTCTAATTTTTTTCCTTGGATACATCTTCTATAATTAGGTTCATTTTCAACACAAGTTATCAAAGTTATTTTATCTTCTTCTGTATTTTCTAAATTTACCCAATCTGTATCTTTTATTATTTCGTGTTTAGATACTATATATTTTTGTTCATATTCATTATTTTTATAAAATATTTCATCTCCTATCTTTAATTTTTTTAGATTTTCAAAATAGTTATTTTTATATCCTCTATTATGTGCTGCTAGACATACATTTCCTTTTTTACTAGGACTTTCTTCAAAATGCCCTACATAATTATCTAAAATTTCTTTTGTTGTACCTTCTGTAATTGGTGCTTTTAATGAAATTGTTGGAATTTCTATATACCATTCCACTTTTTCTTCGCTTTTTGTTGATAATTGCTTGGATATATTGGAATTTAAAATGTTATTCTGTAAATTATGATTTTTTTGACGATTTTGAATATTTTGATTGTTTTGATTAAAAACTTGATTTTCACTTGTAAATCCTACTTTTAATTTTGAATTTTTAAAATTGATATTAAAAATTGTACTATTTAATATAATACATATTATT
>CAJMRU010000028.1 GCA_905215845.1 uncultured bacterium | reverse complement strand
ACAATTTTATTTCAATTTGGCTTAATGACAATGATATTAAGTTTCTAAATAAAAATAATATTGAATATTCAAAACTAGAAAATCATATGTATTTGGTGAATTGTTCTCAAATCAAACAAAAATTTTATGCTAGTTAAATAACTTTGTTAATATAGTAGAAAATATAGCATTATAATTTAATGTTTGCTTATTTTAAGAGTTTTATAACTTTGTTTTAGTCTGAGAAAAGTAGCAAAATTAATGAATTAAACTTATTGGAAGTACCTTTAAAATTCCTCTAGTTATAATTTATTAGACAAAAAAGTTCTACTTTCAGTATAAAAACAACTGATTATAGAACTCTTAACATATAATTATTGCAATACATTCTTAATATTGTAATGATTAATTTAAGTATTATATATACTACTCACTTTATTCTAATATAACTTAATGCTACTATTAGTTATTTTCTATTTTTGTCAATGAAATTTTGATAATCATTCATAATTTTATGTGCTCTTTCTTTCATTTCTTCTGCTCTTTGCCACATAGGTATATCTTTGTTAGGATATATTGGATCTAATATTACTGCATGTATACATTTCTTTTTTTTATACAGTTTATAAATTCCTTTTGGTTCTTTTAATACATACAAAATAGGTACTATTGGAACCTCTGCTTTTGCTGCTATTTTGAATGCACCATTTTTAAATTTTCTAATTTTTTCATAATATGGCCACAATGCTCCTTCTGGATACATATGTATTGTTTTTTCATTTTTTAAAGCTTTATTAATTTCTTCTAAAAATTTTTCTTTTTGACTTACTTTTGACGGTATGGGTATTGCATATAATATTCTTATTATATGTCTTACTATTGGTATCTTGAAATTACTAGATAATGTAGGAAAATATACTCTGCTAGGAAAATTTATTATTCCATTCATTGTACAATCTAATGGATGTATATGATTTGAAATTGTTACTTTCCCACCTTTAATTTCTTGTAGTTTTTCTTTATTTTCAATTTTGAAACCTAAAAAAACTTTATTGAAAATATATAATATTGGATATATTACTAATGTTAAAATACTTGATATTATATTAAATATCCAATTATGGCAAATATATTTATAGTCATCTGTAATATCAAAATTTAAAGGTTCCCACATATGAAATATTTGAGCATCATCTTCTAGTTCTTCATCTGATAATTCTTTCACTTCTTCTCTCATCAATTTCTTCTTTAAACATCTCCTCTATTTTTTCTATACTATTTTCAATTCTATATTTTTCTGCTTGTTCTGCATATATTTTTTCCATATTTTTTCTTTCTTGTTCATTTTCTAACCAATAATCAATTTTATTTGCTAAATCATCACTATTTCCTGCTTCAAATAAGCTTCTTTCATCTATTGCAAATTGAGTTGTAGCTGATTTATTGCTATTTGCTATTATAGGCACTAAACCTGTTGCAAATGCTTCAATACATGATATTGCTTCTATTTCTGCATCTGCTGTATGTACATATATATCTGTAAATGATAGTATATTTTTTAACTCTTCTTTTTTATAAAATTCAAAAATAGGCTCATTTTTTAATGTTTTTCCTAATTTTACATATCCTCTTTTTTTAGGTCCTTTTCCTGCAAAAATTAATTGGATTTTTTCACTATATTTAGATTTTTTTACTGCCTCTATTAATAAATCTTGCCTTTTTTCTTCTGATAATCTTCCTACCATTGTGATAATAATTTTTTCTTTAAATTCTTCTGGCTTCTCTGTTTTATTGTATTTAAAATCTTTTTCAATTCCATTTGATATCACATGTAATTTAGAATTATATCCATGTTCTTTTAGTTGGTTTGCAATAAAATTACTAGGACAATGTATGTGTGTAAAGTTATTATAAAACTTATCTCTAAACAATTCATAAATTTTATTATTTACTTTTTCATTATTTCCAAGTTTTAAAGTAGATGTTATATTTTCAGGTTGTACATGAAAAGCAGCTGTCATTGGTTTATTTAATTTTTTAGCAATTTTCATTCCTTCTATTGACAACTTAAATGGCATATAAAAATGAACTATATCTGCCTCTTTTATTGCTGTTTCTAATATTTCCTTATCTACCTTAGCAAAAGTCATTCCTTGTGATTTTATAATTTGTTTAGCTATTGGTATTAGTTTTACTTCTTTTAACACATATTTATCAACTTCTTTTTGTCCTGTACTTAATACTTTTACTGTATTTCCATTTTTTCTTAAATATTTTACAAATCTTCTTGCTGAAATTGTTGTTCCATTATTTGCCCCATCATATTGGTCTATTACTATTAATATTTTCATAGTTCACTATAATATACTATCTTTGTATATTATCTTCTCTCCTTAATATAAGATATTTAGGTTTTTTGGATATGCCTATAAACCATATTTTACGATAATAATTTTTCTAATTCCTTTATCTTATCTCTCAATTCAGCTGCTTTTTCAAATTCCATATCTGCTGCAAATTTTAACATTTCATCTGTTAATTTTGCTATTGTTTCTTTTATGTCGTCTTCTTTTTCTAATTTATATTCTACACCTATATCTTCTGCATCTGTTACTTTTATTGTGTCTCTTACTGATTTAGTTATAGTTCTTGGTGTTATGTTATGTTCTTTGTTGTACTCTTCTTGTATTTTTCTTCTTCTATTTGTTTCACTAATTGCTTTTTCCATACTATCGGTTAGCTCATCTGCATACATTATAACTGTTCCATCAGTATTTCTTGCAGCACGTCCTATTGTTTGAATCAATGACCTTTCTGAACGCAAGAAGCCCTCTTTATCAGCATCTAATATTGCAACTAATGATACCTCTGGAATATCTAATCCTTCTCTTAATAAGTTTATTCCAACTAAAACATCAAATTCCCCTAACCTCAAATTTCTTATTATTTCCATTCTTTCTAAGGTTTTTGTTTCTGAATGAATATAATTTACTTTAATATCTAAACTTTTTAAATATTCTGTTAAATCTTCTGCCATTTTTTTAGTTAATGTTGTAACTAAAACTCTTTCCTTCTTTTCTACTCTTAGCCTTATTTGTTCTAGTAAGTCATCTATTTGATTTGTTACTGGTTTAACTTCTATTTTTGGGTCTAATAATCCTGTTGGTCTAATAATTTGTTCAACTACATTTTCTTTACTATGTTCCTTTTCATAATCTCCTGGTGTAGCACTAACAAACACTACTTGATTTAATCTATCTTCAAATTCTTCAAATTTTAATGGTCTATTGTCAAATGCTGATGGCAATCTAAATCCATAATTTATTAATGATTCTTTTCTAGAATGGTCACCATTATACATTGCTCTAACTTGTGGAATTGTTGCATGTGACTCATCTACTAATAATAAAAAGTCTTTAGGAAAATAGTCAAAAAGAGTATATGGTGGACTTCCTGGTTTTCTTCCACTTATATGTCTTGAATAGTTTTCTATCCCAGAACAAAATCCTGTTTCTTTCATCATTTCTATATCAAAATTTGTTCTTTCTTCTATTCTTTGGGCTTCTATTAGTTTATCATTTTCCTTGAAATATTTTATTCTTTCTTCTAATTCTTCTTCAATAGTTACTATGGCTTTCTCCATCTTATTTTTAGTTGTAACATAGTGAGATGCTGGTGAAATTAAAATATGCCTTCTGCTCCCTATTGCTTTACCTGTTAATGGGTTTATTTCTGTTATTTTTTCAATTTCATCTCCCCAAAATTCAACTCTAATTGCTGACTCTGATTTGTCTGATGGATATATTTCTACAATATCTCCCTTTGCTCTAAAAGTTCCTCTTTTAAAATCTATTTCATTTCTTGTATATTGCATTGTAATTAGTTTTTTTAATACTTCATCTCTTCCTTTTTGCATTCCTGGTCTTAGTGATAACATCATTTCTTGATAGTCCTCTGGATCTCCTAAGCCATATATACAAGATACTGAAGCTATTATTATTACATCTCTTGTTTCAAATAGTGACAATGTTGCTGAATGTCTTAGTTTATCTATTTCATCATTTACTGAAGAGTCTTTTTCTATATATGTATCTGATGATGGAATATAGCTTTCTGGTTGGTAATAGTCATAATATGAAACAAAGTACTCCACATTATTCTTAGGAAAGAATTCTTTAAATTCACTATAAAGTTGTCCAGCTAGTGTCTTATTATGTGCTAAAACTAGTGTTGGTTTTTGTACTTTTTGAATAATATTTGCCATCGTGAAAGTTTTTCCGAGAGCCTGTAACTCCTAAAAGTGTCTGGAATTTTTTGCCTTCTTCTATTCCTTTTGATAAGTATTCTATTGCTTTTGGCTGGTCGCCTGTTGGCTTGTAATCTGATACTAATTCGAACATTTTTCCTCCATATAATTATAATTCATCTATATTTATTTATAACATTTTTTATATAGAAATACAAGGTCTCTTATTTCCGTTTTCTTTATTTTGCATTAATTCTGAATCATCTATAATATCAAAAAACAAATCTTTTATAAAGTAAAAATTTCCTATATCTATATTCATGTTTGATACTCCTTATATTATCAAAGGCTTACCTTTTTGGGGTAAGCCTTATAAATTATACTTTACTATTTTCCAACTTCCTCAATATTCCTTGTAAACTGAACATCTGTTGCAATAAAGTAAATTCCATAAACTAATATAAACATTCCATATATAATTCCTATATTTCTAATAATCTCCTCCATTGTAACAGCAATCGTAAATACATTACTTACAGTTAATATAATTGGAATACTTATTACAAAAGGTAATAACATAGGTATTACAAAATAGAAGAATAATTGTTTAAATACTGTTCTATTTATCTCTAACTCATCCATTCCTAATTTCTTTAATAATTCATATCTGTATTTATATTTTTCAGAATCACTTAATTGTTGTATTGCAAGTAATGTTGCTGTTGCCATTACAAATATTAATGCAACATAAAATGCTAAAAATGATATTATTGCATAAAATGATTTTGTTTCAGTTACTCTTTTTCCTCTTGTTTGAACATTTACTACTTCTCTTTCTATTTTTTGTTCAAATCTTTCTCCTCCATATTCTGCAATTTCCGTATATTGTCTCGTAGGAACCATGCTTTCTATTTCTTCATAAAATTTTTCATCTGTTGGTTCTTCTGTTGTCGCTACCAATTTATATGAATAATCAAAATTTGAATCTTTTATTAATTCGTTATGTTGTTTTACTAGTAATTCTTCCATACTGTCAGGTACTATAATACAATATGTGTATCCATTAAGACTTATTTGTGAAAAATTCTCTCCATTTACTTGCTTTATATTTAGATTTTTATCACAAATTTTTATTGTATTATTTTCTTGTACATATTCTTCAAATAATCCTTGAGCTGTTTTCATGCATTGAATTATTGCTTCATTATCGTTTAATGTAACTGTTTCATATCCTAACATTTGTCTTAACTTATTATAGTCTTTAAGTAACATTACTGAGTCTAAACTCTCATAAAATCTTTCTTTAAACACACTATTTGCTAAGGCTGTACGTATATTTGTATTAGGGACATCATATAATCTATATTCATATATTTCCTTTACTTTTACATTTTTATTAATATATTCTTTATATATTGAAAGGTCTTCGTCTGCTGAAGTCATTGATATTTCAAATGGATAGCCCATTTCAATTTCATTGTTTAACATATTATTGGTTAGTAATGCAACATTTCCACCAACTAATATAAATGTAAACATAAGAGCTATTGTTCCCATTGTAATACTCATTGTGTTTATTTTGGATGTTAAATTTCTATATAAAAACATATTACTTTTTTTATATTTTCTTGCCTTATTTTCTAAATATCTTTTTGCTATAAAACTTGAAATGCTAATATAAAATAGATATATACCAACTATTAACATTATAATTGCAATAGTTATATTACTACTTTTCATATGATTTATATCTTTAAATTCTTTGCTAGTTATAAAATATGCTAATACTAATAATATTAAAGATGTTATAAATACTATAATGTTTCCTTTGGCTTTTTTAATTACATTGTTTTCATTTTTCTTATCTGCATATAATAAATTATATACTTTTGTCTTTTTTATCTTTCTTCTACAATTTAATAATACTAAAACAAAAATCCCAAAGAAATATAGTGCTGTTAGCCCTACTGCTTTCATATCAAACACTATTTTTATTTGATATGGTTGGTTAAATAAATTCATAATAATTGATGTTAAAAGTTGATTTAAAAATAGTCCTGCTCCAATACCAAATATAAAAGCTAAACTTCCAATCAATAAATTCTCTAATGTAAACATATTTGAAATATCTTTTTTCTCTATCCCTAATATTTGATAAGTTCCAAATTCTTTACTTCTTTTTTCTAGCATGAACTTCATTGTATAATTTATAAGCCATGCCATAACAAAAATTATGATAATGCTAATACCTAAAATACTTTTTGAAAATGCTTTCATGGAACTTGACAATTCACTTATATCCTTAGAAACTGCAAGTGAATTAAAACTGAACATTAATGCCACTGATATTATTACTGTTATAAAATAAATTATATAATCTTTTGCTTGTCTTTTGGCATTTCTAATAGATAATTTACCTAACATCTCTTGCATCACCTCCAAGTAATGCTAATACATCTAATATTTCATTATAAAACTCTTTTCTTTCCTTTTCTCCTTTTTCAATTCTGTTAAAAATTTTACCATCTTTTAAAAATAAAATTTTATTACAATAACTTGCAGATAATGGGTCATGTGTAACCATTAAAATAGTTGCTCTCATATTTTTGTTCATATTTTCCATTATTTCTAATAGTTGTCTTGCAGATTTTGAGTCTAAACTTCCTGTTGGTTCATCTGCTAGTATTATTTTAGGCGAATTTACTATTGCTCTTGCTGAGGCACATCTTTGTTTTTGTCCTCCTGATACTTGATATGGATATTTGTTTAAAATCTCTTTAATTCCTAATTTACTTGTTATTTCTAATATTTTTCTATCTATTTCTTTTTGTGCTACTTTATTTATTGTTAATATTAATGCTATGTTTTCCTCAATCGTTAAGGTGTCTAACAAATTGAAATCTTGAAAAATAAAACCTAAATTTTCTCTCCTGAATTTTGCAATATTTTCTTCTCTTATTTCTGTAATATCTTTTTCATCTAAGTAAATATGTCCACTACTAACATTATCTATTGTAGAAATACAATTTAAAAGTGTTGTCTTTCCAGAGCCACTTGCTCCCATTATTCCTATAAATTCACCTTCTTCTACATCAAAGCTAATTCCATCTAGTGCTTTTGTAATATTATCTTTATTTCCATAATATTTTTGAATTTGCTCTACTTTTAATATTTTTTTCAAATCAATCCCTCCTTAAAATAACTAGAAAATCATATAAATATTTATGATTTTATTCTTCTTTATCTATTTTGATTATAATTCCTTTTTTAGCTTTTTCATATAGAAGTAGTTTGCATTTATATTACAGTTTTGTAAGATAAAAATTTCTCTTTGCAAATTACAAAGAGAATTTTTACCTTATCATTTTTTTATTTTTAGGAATAGTGATTATCATTTCTGTATATTCATTTTCTTTGCTTTCTGCTTGTATTTCCATTCCTAATTCTTCACACATTTTTTTGCATAAATATAATCCTATTCCTGTTGATTTCTTTTGATTTCTTCCATTTGTTCCTGTAAAACCTTTATCAAATACTCTATCTATTTCACTCTTTTTTATTCCCATTCCATTATCTCTTAGTTTTAATTGTATATTTTGCTCATTTTCTGTTGCTGTTAACGATATTACTGCACCATTTTCTTTTTTATATTTAATACTGTTTATAATTAATTGGTTTAATATAAATTCTAACCATTTTTCGTCTGAATAAGCATTTATAGATAGATTTGCTAATTCTACTTTTATATTATTTTGTATCATTATTTTTTTATTTCTTGCTAATACATTTTTCACAACATCTGCTACATAAATTTTCTTTATAATAAAGTCATTTGAAACCTTATCTAGTCTTGCATAAAATAAGGCTTGTTCTACATAATTATTGATTTCTTCTATATCTTCATCTATTTTATTTGTAATATCTGATTTATTATTTTCACATAATAGTTTTGATGAAGTAATTGGAATTTTTATTTCATGTACCCAACTTTCTATATATTCCTTGTAGTCTTTTTGCATTATTTTAACATTACTTACATTTTCAAGCATTGATTTATTTGCTCTTTTTAAAATTTTATAGTATGCTAATTCTTCTTCTCTTGTTGGTTTTTTGATAACTTCTGATATAAGATATTTTTCATCTAATCCGTCCATAATTTTATTAATTTCTTTTAGGTATTTATTTTTGCTTATATAACTTGTAATAAAAGCAATTATAAAAAATAATTGTATAAAAC
>CAJMRU010000027.1 GCA_905215845.1 uncultured bacterium | reverse complement strand
ATCTAATAAAATATTTTTTGTTTCTAGTTCTAGTAATTCATTAATTCTCATACAAGTATATAATAATACTAATACAATATCAGCTATTATATTACCTTGGTGTTCCCATATTTTTTCAATTTCTGCAGTACTAAATGGAACTTTTGGTCTCTGTACTTCTTCAGGAATAATCTCTAAAAATTGTGCATATCCCATTGTAATAATCCCTTGCTCCATTGCATATTGATCCATTTTTCTGAAAAAAGATATAATATGATTAAGTTTTGAAGGGCTTAAATCTTTTACAGAATATACAACGGATTCAAAATCATGCTTTCGCAAATCAACATATTTTCTATTCCATAATAATTGAGAATTTTTATAAGAACCTGATATTTGCCACATATTAGATATTCCCAATTTACCTATTATTTTTTTTCTAGTTTCTTTCATTATTTTTTGTTCTTCTTTAGTAGGGAATTTTTCTCGTTTAAAATCATTATATACATCTGCAAAAGTATATTGCATTTTATCTGCATCATATATTCCATGAGACTTATTATATTCTGCCAAGCAGAAATCTGCCTCCGGTCTAGTAGAAAAATATCCAATAGGAATTTGACGACCAGTAAAACTACTAAATGTATTATATTCTGGAACTTTGACCATCCAGGGTTTTCTTCTGTTTCCAGACAGTTTAACAACTGTTCCTGTACCATTTGCTCTTTTCATAAAAAACCTCCATTTTTTCATTAATAACACTTGAAAAATGAAAGCTTTTTGTATATAATACAAAAGTAATCACTTTTCGAAGTGGTTGCATCCTCGGATAATGTGTGTCGTCTCGCAAATGAAACACATTGTCCGTTTTTTAATATTCATATTTTGGACGAACAATCATCCAAATAATCCATAAGCCACCAGTACAACAGATTAAAAGCAAGTCTAATAAAAAGTTGTATTTCTTTTTAGTTTTATTGTTAGGATTTGTAGCACTTGATGAAGAAGAGGAACTGTTGTTGATAACAATATTTTTATCAGTATTTGATTTCATATTTTTTGTTTCTACACCACAATTTATGCAAACAACAGCTTTGTCATCTATTTCCTTTCCACAATTATAACAAAACATTATATTCACTTCCCTTCTATTTAAAAGCACTTTGATTTTCTGCTTTTACAACTTTTCCTATTACTTGTATTTCATTATAAAGTTGATCTTTAGGAATACTTATAATTTTATAGTAAGCATTCATCGCTATTAAAGTATAAGACTTTTTATCATTACTTAATTCAATTTTTCTAATAGTATTTTTTCCAGATAGTTTTATAAGATATGTTCCTTTATTTGGTGTTAAAATATTATCAATTTCATTTTGTTTATATATAAGAGCAATATCTCCAATATCAAGAAGTGGAAACATAGCATCATCTTCAGATATAAATTCAAAATAATTATTATCTTCACAGCTTCCTTCTATTAAATCAGACACATTAATGTTTAGATATTCTGCCAGCATTTCAACTTTATTCATTCTAGGTAAACGAGTTCCTAAACACCAACTTGAAATAGCGGATTTATTAATACCTAAATCATATACAATATCAGTTTGAGTTTTTCCTTTTAGATTCATATAATAGTTTAAATTTTTTGAAAAAACTTTTTTATATTTATCATCTACTTGTTGCATAAAAAAACCTCGCTTTCTTACATTTGCCTATATTATAATACTAAAAGTAGAAAAAAGCAATAAAAAAGTAAAAAAATTTCTACTTTTAGTATTGACATTCTACAAAAAGTAGAATATAATGTGGACAAATCAAGAAAGGAAGTGAAGAAAAAATGGAAAAGAAACTACAGATAACATTAACTGCAGCAAGAGTAAATGCAGGTTTTTCACTAGATGAGGTGGCAGAAAAAATGCAGAAAAGTAAAAGCACAATAATTAATTGGGAAAAAGGAAGAACATCTATGAAAATTTCAGAATTTGATGACCTTTGTAATTTATATAGAATTTCAAAGGATTATATTATTTTACCTAACACTCTACAAAAAGTAGAATAGAAAGGAGAAAATATGAAAAATATAAAAATGCGAGACGACACACAAAAATAAGGAGGAAAGAAAATGGGAAAAAAGGCAGAAATGACACCTCAGGAAGCTGCGAAAATAATTCATAAAAGTGTTCAATATGTCAGATTAGGACTACAACAACAAAGGCTACCATTTGGCAGTGCAGTACAAAAACCAGATGGAAAATGGAGCTATGATATTGTTCCTATAAAAGTTTATGAGTATGTGGGAAAGAAAGAGGTGGATTTTAATGAAAATTGTTAATAAAAAGAAATTTATAAAAGCGATATCCACAATAGTGATTACAATAATATTAACAGTAATTATGATTTTTATGTCAATAGAACTTATACAGTATCCAGAAAAATATCTTACAACTTGGAGGTATCAGCTACAACAAAAAGTAAATTCTGGAGATCAAGAAGCAATAGATTATTATCAAGAAACATATTTAAATCACAATATAACATTATGGGATTAGGAGGAACAACATGAATATAAAAGAATATGTTAAAAGTTTATTTATCATATATAGATACAACAATATGCGTACTACATTAAGAATTATGAAAAATAATTTAAAACTTTTGAAAGGAGGGAATTGAATGGGATACCAGGAAATAAAAAATCTTATTTCAGATATAGATGAATTTCACAATGAAGCAGAATTAAGAGAAATATTACAACAAATTTTATTCATCTGTGAAGATAACCTAAAAAATGAACCATCTACCAGCGACCAAACTGCAAAATAGATGATTCATAAAAATATTTATAAAAATACTTCTTATGTTATTTTAACATAAAAAGTTAGAAAGGACAAGAAAATGCCAAAAAAACTTTTTTACAATAATAATGGAAATACATATTACATTTTATTTGGAGGAAAAGGCAAAAAATCCTTCCTGTGTAATATAGAAAGACAACAATTTGTTATATGTGCAATTTTAGAAGAACATTCATGGTGGCAAGGAAGTTATTTTGAAGATTTTGAACAAGCTTATAAAAGCTGGAAAGGAAATGAAGAAAATGAGTAATTTATATGAATTAACAAGTAATTATGAAACCGTACTAAATATGTTGTATGACGAAGAAATAGATGAGCAAATGATATTTGATACTTTAGAAAGTATTGAAGGAGAAATAGAAGATAAAGCAGATAATTATGCAAAAATTATAAAAGAATTAGAAGCAAAACAAAAAGCTAGAAAGGAAGAAGCAAAAAGACTAACAGATAGTGCAAAAGTATTTGAAAATAGAGCAAAAGCATTAAAAAATAACTTATTTAATGCAATGAAGGAAACTGGAAAAACAAAATTTGCAACAAACTTATTTAGTTTTAATATTGTAAAAAATGGAGGAAAACAAGCACTTACTATTGATGGAGATGTACCTGAAGAATATACAAAAACAATTATAGAAAATGACACAGATAAGATAAGACAAGCATTAGAAGAAGGAAAAGAATTGCCTTTTGCTAGACTTGAGCCAAGAGGAGAAAGTTTGAGAATTAAGTAATGGGAAGTATGGAAAGATATAATTATTTAAAAAAACATCATATTTGTGTACAGTGTGGACAAGAAAATGCAATAAGAGGGCAAACACTTTGCTTTAGGTGTAAAGCTAATGACATTGAAAGGAAAAGAAAAAATTATATAAGAAATAGAGACAATATATTACCAAAAGCAAAAAGAAAGAATAGAGAAAGGTACTATAAACTAAAAGAAAAACATATATGTCCTTTTTGTGGGAAAAGAAAAGCAAGAATGAATAAAGTGCTTTGTGATATATGTGCAAAAAAACAAAATTATAAAAAAAGAGAAAAATATAGGTTAACAGTTTATGAAACTAAGAGTATTTTTGAAATTAGAGTATAAGGAGGAAAAAGCAAATGCCAGGAAAAACTGAAATAGAAATTGATGAGTTAATAAGATTAAAAACAGATAGTGAAAAATTAAAAATTATCTTAGATTTAATATTTAATAATACAAGATTAAGTTATAAAGATAAATTAAAAATTGATGAAGATGAAGAATTAATGACTTATTTAAGCATAGTAGAAAGTACATTATATAAACTAAAACAAAATAATTTGGTAAAGGAAAAAATGAAGGAGGATGAAAAATAATGGGAATACCAGTATTAATTTTAGGAGAAAGCGGATCAGGAAAAAGTTGTTCATTAAGAAATTTTGAAAAAGATGATGTAGTCATTTATAACATAGCAGGAAAGCCATTACCATTTAAAAAACAATTAAATAAAGCAGACAATGTTACATATACACAAATAAAAAATAATATGGCAAAAAGAAATTTTAAAACTTATGTAATAGATGACTCACAATATCTTATGGCTTTTGAAAGTTTTGAACATGCAAAAGAATTGGGGTATGGAAAATTTACTAATATGGCATTAAATTTTAAAGATTTAATTGATTTTATTATTAAGAAAACACCAGATGACTGTATTGTTTATATGTTACATCATACTGAATTAGCTGACAATGGAAAACTAAAAGCAAAAACACTAGGAAAAATGCTTGATAATCAGCTTACAGTTGAAGGTTTATTTTCAATAGTATTACTTTGTCAGATAGAAGGAAGTGAGCATTTCTTTATTACAAATTCTGATGGAACTAATCCAGCAAAAAGCCCTATGGATATGTTTGAAATGAGAATAGACAACGATTTGAAAATGGTAGATACAAAAATAAGAGAATATTACGGATTAAACCAACAAAAGGGGGAAAAGAAAAATGAGTCTTCAAAGGAAAATTGAAAGAACACAATTAAAAAAGCAATGGAAAGAACATAATGAAGGAGTTCCTAAAAAGCAAAGAGCAGAGTTTAAAGGTTTCTGGAATTGGTATCAAAAAAGAAAGAAAGGTGAAAAATAATGAATTTTAATACATTAGAAATAATAGGGTTAGCTTTTTTAAGCGGATTACGTATATCAGAAATGGTAGAAGATTTAGAAGAAGAAAATGAAGAACAAGAAAAAATAAAAAATGAAAAAGAAGAAAAAGACGCAGATGTAGAAATATCAGTAAAAAAAATAACACCTGAAGAAATGGGAAAGATAATTGAGGAATTAAAAAAATAAAGTATTAGGAGGTAAAGATAATGGCAATAGATAGAGTTTTTAGTACACCTACAGTAACAATTGATCAAGATAGATATGAGGAACTTGTAAGACATGAATTGCAATATGAACAATATAAACAAGCTGCAAATGAAGAAACCATAAATATAATTGAAACAAATATTGATACTAAATTATTAGAAGAAAGTGAGGAAAAATAATTATGAAAAAACCACAAGGATATGATGAGGCTCAAGCCTTTGGAGAATTTGAAACATTACCTGCAGGAGGATATAAATGCATAATTAAGAAAATAGTCTGTGAGACAAGTCAAAATGGAAAAGAATATTTAAAATTAGCAGTTGACATTATAGAAGGAGAATATCAAGACTTCTTTAAAAAGAAATTTGATGCAGATAATAGAGAAGAAAAGAAATGGCCAGGAACATGGGTAGTATTTACAGAAGGATTTAATCCTGGAACAACAAGTAAATACTATAAGGGGTTAATAACTTCTATTGAAGCATCAAATGCAAACTTTAAGTTTGACCATATAAATGAACAAACATTAGTAAATAAAAAAGTTGGTATTGTATTTAGAGAAGAAGAATTTGAAGGATTTGATGGGGCAGTACATACAAGTACAAAACCATTCTATGCAGTATCAATAGACAAAGTTGAAGAAGCGAAAATACCAAATCCAAAGAAATTAGCACAAAAAGGCGAGTCATTTGATGATTTTGGAGCAGTGCCATCAGACAATGACGACTTACCATTCTAGGAGGTAAGCTATGAGTTTGATAAGAGAAGTTAAAGAAAGAGTAGATATAGTAAAAGTAGCAGAATATTATGGTTTGAAATTAAATAGAGCATATAAATGTGTATGTCCTTTCCATAAAGAAAAAACAGCAAGTCTTTCAATATCTCCATCTAAACAAATATGGAAATGCTTTGGATGTGGAAAAGGTGGAGATGTAATTTCTCTTGTATCAGAATTATTAAATATAAATGCTTTAGAGGCAGCAAAAAGTATAAATAGGACTTTAGGATTAGGTCTTGATGCAGAAAAGCCAAGTAGTTATTTAGAAATAAATAAATATAAACAAAGAAGAAAAACAGAAGAAATGTTTAAAAAATGGGAAAACAAAACATTTCAATTATTATGTGATTACTTACATCTACTTTGGAGATGGGAAGAAGAAAATGTACCAATAAGTCCAAATGAAGATATAAGCGATTTGTTTGTAGAGGCAATGCACAATAGAGACTATATTCAATATTTATTAGATGATATTTTTATAAATGGATCTAACGAAGATAAAATATGGTTTTGGAAACACGAAAAAAAGGTGGTGAAAAGAATTGAAACAAGAATTAGAGCTTTCAGAACAATTAGAAAATGAAGGATTTACACCTTTTGGAGAAATTAGTGAATTAACAAAAGAAGAAATTTTAGATAAAGAAATTTTTGAACATATATATTCAATTGAAAATCAATTAGCAAGGACAACTCTAATTGTAAAATTACAAGAAAAAGCCAGGGAATTAGGAAATATTAGAAGCTTTGATAAATTATTAAAAGCTTACCAGACAGAGTATGCACAAAAATTCAAGCAAAGAGGTAGCAATACAATTCAATTCACACAACCACCAATAGAAAATTTAAAGTGTGGAAAATGGGAATGTCAAGATACAGGAGTAACTAAAAGTGTTATGGGAGCAGGAATGATTCCACAGACAGTTACAGCTTGTCCACATCCTATATTACCAGTAGAAAGACTTATAAATGTTGATTCAGAAACAGAAAAAATAAAATTAGCATTTTTTAAAGATAATAAGTGGCAGTATATAACAATTGAAAGAAGTATGGTAGCAAATAAATCAAACATAATCCAATTATCAGATAGGGGAATAGAAGTAAATTCAGAAAATGCCAAGGATTTAGTTGCATATATAGCTGATGTAGTATCTCTTAATGCAAAAGAAATTCCAGCAAATCGTAGTACAGATAGGTTGGGGTGGATAGAAAATGAATTTGCTCCTTATGTAGATGATCTAAAATATGATGGAGATATAGCATTCAAAGATGTTTACTCTAGCATAAAAGAAGTAGGGAATTATGAAGAATGGAAGGAAGTTTGCAAAAAGGTAAGACAAGAAAGTAAAGTTGCACACCTACTTTTAGCATCATCGTTTGCTAGTACACTAAATCAAATGTTAGGTGTACTGCCATTTGTAGTACATATATGGGGAGGAACAGGAACAGGTAAAACAGTAGGTTTAATGCTTGCAATGTCAGTATGGGGAAATCCTGAAGTAGGAAAATTAGTAAGAACATTAAATGCAACACAAGTCGCACTTGCAAGATATGCAGCATTTGTACATGATATTCCATTTGCAGGAGATGAATTGCAAACGATAAAAAATAGATGGGACAGCTTTGATAATCTAGTAATGTACTTAACAGAAGGTGTAGATAGAGGAAGAGGTAAAGCATATGGAGGAATTGAACTTTTAAAAGAATGGAATTGCTGTTTCCTTTTTACAGGAGAAGAACCTATTACAAAAGCAACTTCTGGAGGAGGAGTAAAAAATAGAGTAATAGAAGTAGAAGCAACAGAAAAAGTAATTACAGATGGTAACTTTGTTAGTAATTTTATTAGAAAAAATTATGGATTTGCTGGAAAAGAATTTATAAAAAATATTCCTAAACAAGAAGAATTACAAGAAAGATATAGGCAGATATTTCAAAATATATTAAAAGAAACAGATACTACTGATAAGCAAGCTATGGCAATGGCTACCATACTTTTAGCTGATGAAATATCTACAGATTTAATATTTAAAGATGAAAAATTAACAATAGAAGATGTAAAAGGTTGGCTTACAAGTACAAAAGAAGTTGATGTAAGTGCAAGAGCTTATGAATGGACAATGAATTGGATTTCACAAAACATAAATAAATTTAAAGGAAATGAAAACGGAGAAATTTGGGGCAAATATGATGAGGAAAATGAAACTTGTCTAGTAAATAAAAGTGTATATTCAGAATCATTGAATAAAGCTGGATTCGATTTTGCAGCAGTAATAAGAAATTTTGCTGATAGAAATCAAATAGAAAGGAACTCACAAGGAAGATTTACGCATGCAACTAAAGCATTTGGAGTTAGAGCTAATTATATAAAATTCAGACTAGAGCCTGAAAAATCAGATATTGCTTATGAGGACAGTTATGAACAATCGAATCTTGAAGATTTACCATTTTAGGGTCTTACCTAATCTAAAAAGGTTAGACCAAGGTTAGACCCTATCAATACATAGAGCTAAGCGACTTTTATTAAATAAAAAACAAAAAGTCTAACATCTAACAAAATAATAATATTTGTATGGGAAATTT
>CAJMRU010000026.1 GCA_905215845.1 uncultured bacterium | reverse complement strand
GTATTTATAAAATTAGATACTAATATAAGATTAAATATAAAATTAGATAAGGGGGGCTTAGTTTGAAGTATAGTACTATAGATAGTTGTTCACATGCATTAAATGGATTATTACAAAGAAAAATGCAAATAGATGAAGAACTAAAAACACTTAGGGAACTAGAAAAAAAATATGAAGACAATGTGCTACCACATTTAAAACGTGTGAGTGAAATAATGGAAAACAATGAAATGACACAAGTAGAAAACGCTTCAACAATATTATCAGAAAATTATCAATCATCTTCACCAGACTCAAAGGTAATAAAACTTGAAGATGACATGGGAGAAGTAGAAAGTAGCATTAAGGAAGAAATAAGTAAAATAAACGATTTTAAAGAAATGGTAGAAACCAACATGTCAAATATAAGAGATTTAATTGAGCAATACGGGAAAGAAATGGCAACAGTGCTAACACAAATAGATATAGCAGAAAGTGAATATAATTATTTTTTAAATGAGCAAATTAACTAAATAAGGGAGGTATAAAGATGATAACCATAAATATAGATGGAGTGCGTAACTGTGCAGATGCAATTCGAATTTGTAAAAAACCAATAAATAGAGCAGTTCAAATTATGCAAGTATGTAGAATTCCAAGTGATAAATACAATGGGAATGCAAGTGAATTAAAGGCTCTGAAAACAAGTGTCATTGAAGAGTTGGATGCTCTATGTAAAAGACTAGACAACAATGCTATTAATATTGAAAATCAAGCTCAAGAGTTTGAAAGTACTGAGCAAAGCAATGAAGGAAGTGTTGCATCACTTGGAGCTTTTATACAATCAATAAATCCAAGTTTTGCAGGAACATCAACAAGCACAAACCAAGCACAAACAGGAGAAGGATCTACTATAAAACCTGATGAAGAAGACATAGAATCTAAGCCACCAACAGATGCAGAAATTGAAGACCCAGAACAAGGTGAGAACTTAGGAGATATCCCAAGTACACAAGTAGAAGCAGTGATAGCACTTATATTTGGAGAAAACATCACTATACCAGATAGTGTTAAAAAAATAGTAACAAATGCAATAGCAGAAATTAATAAAACAGAGATTTTAGAAGGATTAGATGAAGAATATTCTAACAAAATTCGTTCAGAAATCATACAAGACTATTTAGATGGAAAATTAGAATTAGAAGGTATAACAACAGAAAAGATACAAGAATACATCAATAGTGAACCAAGTATTAAAATTCTATTAGAAACAGCAACTGCACTAAAAAGCTTTGACAAATTAATAGCAGATGGAGTTATAACAGAAGAACAAATAAAAACAAGTATTGAAGAGAATCTTGTTATACAAAGTGATGAAGAATTTGTAAAGATGTATGTTGAAAATGGAGGATTAGAGTCAGAGGCTGAAAATGTAAATTCTTTCTATAATCCTGAAACAGGAAAAATGTATGTTAGAAATACAGTAGATTCAAAAGTAATAACAAGTTCTATTGTTACAATAATGGGTGACATTATGATATATGATGAAGAAACAGGAGAAGTTATATATAACAATACTCAAGGAAATTTAGATAAAGATCCAGAAGCTAATATATCTGGTCCAAATACAGATACATCAACAACTCCAACAGATGATTTAGACAAAAATCCAGAAACAAACTTATCAGGAGGAGAAACAGATAGTTCAATATCAAACAATGAAGGAATAGGAGATAATGATGTTACAGTAGAAGTGCCTGAAGGTGATAAAAATTCAACTGGTACTACTCCAAATGTTGAAGATATACCTTTTAATGAAGATATAAATATAGATACTGAAAATAAAAAATAAGGTCTAGATGTAATAAGCGAGGGAAGATATGAAAGAAACAGAAAATGAATTAGATATGAATTTCCAAGAACTTCAAAAAATATCGCTAGAGATTTTTGAAATAGCAAAAGAAAAAATGCTAACTGAAAAAGTTATTGAAAATATAAAAACAGATAAATATAAAGACCAACTAGTTAATTTGTTGAAAGATGTTAATTTTATAAACGAATTAGAAGCTAAGAGACTAGTATCAGAAGCCATGTTAGACTTAGATTATATAAATAAAAAAGAAGTAAGAGTACTAAGCATGAGATTAGGGTCAATTTATAGAATACAAGAAAAAATAAAATAAATAAGAGGTGTCATTGATGCGAATAACGTTAATAGGCAAAAATACTCTTTATGAACTTTCTCTTCCTAAAACAGTAGAAGGAAATTATTGGTTAACAGATCAAAAAGGAATCAATGAAAAAAAGTTAATTAATGTGGAGGGAAGAGAAGGAAAATGGCAATTAGTACCAAATGATAAAACAACTATTATTGATTTAAAATTTATAGAAACAGATGACAAAAATCACGAAATAAGAGTATATCAAAATAATCAACCAAGAAAAGCAATTGTTTTAGAAGAGTATAAGATGTATGGAGTATCTTTTAAGGATTCTAAAGAATTGTTTATTCTTTGTTGTTTGCCAACATTTGAAAAAAACTTTAGACAATTTAATATAAAAAAACGAGACATATTTTATATAGGAAGTGATTCAAAAAATCAAATTTCTTATAAAAATCGTGTAGTATCCAAAAAACATGCTAAAATTTATCTATATGGCAATAATTGGATGATAGAAAATTATGATATGAATTTTGGAACATTTGTTAATGGAAAACCTGTTATAAAACCAACATTATTATTTAATGGAGATATTGTTTTTATAATGGGCTTAAAAATTATAATTATGGGAGATACCATTTTTATTAATAATCCTGAAGAAAATTTATATTATAGTGGTGAAATGTTTGAAATAACAAATAAACCAATTCAAAAAGTTATAAAAGAAGAAGAAGAAGAAAAAAATATAGAATTGTTTGAAGAAAAAGATTATTTCTCAAGAGCACCAAGAATTACCAATATTATAGAAACAGAAAAGGTAAAAATAGATGCACCACCACAAATCCAAGATAAAGAAGAAATGCCATTAATATTAACATTAGGTTCTTCTATGTCTATGGGTGCTATAATGTTAGTTTCTTTATATAATGCAATAGATGGTGCAATGAGTGGGACAGCTTCTACAAAACAAACAGTTACAGCTGTTATTATTGCAGCAGCTATGTTAATTAGCATTATATTATTTCCTATTTTAACAGCAAAATATAATAAAAAGAGAAAAATAAAATATGAAGAAAAACGTCAAAAAAGATACAAAGAATATTTAATGCAAAAAAAAGCTACTATTGAAAAAATTATGCTAAAACAAAAAAACATATTATATGAAAATAATTTATCACCAGATGAATGTGCACAAGTAATATTAAATAAAAGTGGAAGATTATGGGAAAGAAAAATAGATGATTACGACTTTTTAACAGTAAGATTAGGTGTAGGAGAGGTTGATACAGATATTGATATACAATATCCAGAAGAACGATTTACGATGGAAGACGATAATCTTATTGAGATTTTAAATGACATTGCCAATAATTCAAAGGTTATAAAATCTGCACCAATTACAGTATCACTTGCAGAAAAAAATGTTTCGGCTTTAATAATAAGAAAAAATGAAAATGTTGATAATTTTATTAGAAATATTATTATTCAATTAATTGCTTTTCAGAGTTATGAAGATTTAAAACTAGTATTTTTATTGAATAAAAAAGGTGAAATAGATTTTAGTTTTGCAAAAATGTTACCTCATGTATGGGATAGAACAAAACAAATGCGTTTCTTTACTTATGAAGATGACGAAATGATGGATATTTCAAAATATTTAGAGCAAGAATTGAAAAATCGATTACAATACAGAGATAAAGATTATAAAACATTTAAACCATATTATTTGATTATTACAAATGATTATAAAAGAATAGAAAATCTAAAAGTAATAACAGAAATATTAAAGACAAAAGAAAATATGGGATTTAGTATATTATGTATAGCAAATGATTTACTACAGTTACCAAATGAATGTAAGACATTTATAAATTTAGATATGATGTCAAAAACGGGAACAATATTTGAAAATGAGATATCTTCAACAAATCAAAAACAAATTACCTTTGATAATTCCACAACAATTTTATTTGAAAAAATATTTGAAAAATTATCTAATATTCCAATTAGATATACAGAATCAGGTAGATATTTATTACCAAATAATTATACATTTTTAGAGATGTACGATGTTGGAAGAATAGAACAATTAAATATATTAGAAAGATGGCATAAAAATGATTCTACTTTGTCATTAAAAGCTCCAATAGGAGTAGATCCAACAGGAGCACATATTTTCCTAGATATTCATGAAAAATTTCATGGACCACATGGATTAATAGCAGGTAGTACAGGTTCAGGAAAGAGTGAATTTATCATCACATATATATTATCGCTAGCAATTAACTATCATCCAGACGATGTTACCTTTATTTTAATAGATTATAAAGGAGGAGGATTAGCTGGTGCTTTTGAAAAGGGAAAAATTAGATTACCACATTTAGTGGGAACAATAACCAATATTGATACAAATGGACTTCAAAGATCATTAGCTTCTATACAAAGTGAATTAAAAAGAAGACAAATTATGTTTAATGAAGCAAGAAATATGACAGAGGGAGGAACAATCGATATTTATAAATATCAAAAAATGTATCATGAAGGTATTGTTGATAAGCCAATACCACATTTATTAATTATTTGTGACGAGTTTGCAGAGTTAAAACAACAACAACCAGAATTTATGGATGAATTAATGAGTGTATCTAGAATTGGACGTAGTTTGGGTGTGCATTTAATATTGGCAACACAAAAACCAGCAGGAATTGTAAACGACCAAATTCGTAGTAACAGTAAGTTTGCAGTTTGTTTAAAAGTTCAAGATAAAGAAGATAGTGTAGATGTTATAAAAAGACCAGATGCTGCAACCTTAAAAACAGCAGGACAATTTTATTTACAAGTAGGAAATGATGAATATTTTGTATTAGGACAGTCAGGTTGGGCAGGTGCTTCATATTATCCATCAGATTTTATAGAGAAAAAAGTAGATAATTCAGTACAGTTAATATCAAATATAGGAACAACAATTAAACAGGCAGATGATACCTTACAAAAAGTGTTAATTGATAAAGGAGAGCAATTAACGAATATTGTAAAATACTTATATTTACTAGGAAAACAACAAGAAATAGAAACCCAACCACTTTGGTTAGAAAATATTCCAGAAACAATTTTTGTGAAAGATATTAGAAAAAAATATCAAGTTAAAGCTAAGAAAAACCAAATAAATCCAATTGTTGGTGAATATGATGATCCATCAAATCAACGCCAAGGAGTAGTAGAATTAGATTTTTCAAACCTTGGAAATACAGTGATTTATGGAAATGCAGAAAGTGGAAAAGAAACTTTTCTAAGTACAATGGTGTATGATCTAATAACAACATATACTAGTGAAGAAGTACAATTATATTTACTAGATTTTGGAACAGAAACATTAAAATTATATCGTGAAAGTCCACAAGTAGGTGATGTAGTATTTGTCAATGATAAGGAAAAAATTGATAGATTATTTAATATGCTTCAAGAAATTATGAAAGAAAGAAAAGAAGAATTATTAGAATATAATGGTGATTATGACTTGTATTTGAAAACAAGTGGTAAAAAAATGCCAATGATAATAATTGTTATTAACAATTGGGATGTATTTTCAGAGTCATATGGAACAGATTATGAAGATGCTTTCCAAACAATCGAAAGAGAAAGTACAAAATGTGGAATTGTATTTGTTGTAACAGCAAGTGCCTACAACTCTATGAGATATCGTTTAACTCAGAACTTTAAAAATAAAATTGCATTGCAATTAAATGATGAAAATGATTATTATAACATTTTTGATAGTGTTGGAAAGAAAAGACCTTCACATATATTTGGTAGAGGTTTATTAGAATTAAAAGATAAAGAAATTTATGAATTCCAAACAGCTAAAATATGTGAACCAGAACAATATTTACCAAGAATAAAAGAGGAAATTGAAAAATTAAAACAAAAAGGATATGAAAAAGCACCACCAATTCCTGTTTTACCAGATAAAGTTACATTCCGAGAAGTAAAGAAAGACATAAATGGAATATCTCAAATTCCATTAGGAATCGTTGAAAAAAATTTAAAAGTAGCCAATTATGATTTTAAGAAAAACTTTGCTACATTAATTACTTCAAAAAATATGGAAGACGCTATTCAATTTACAGTTAATATCATAGAAGAATTAAAAAATCTAAAGAATGTAGATACAATTATATTTGATGCAGAAAGAGGATTATCAAGTAAAAGAATTGATATAAAAGACCAATATACAGCATTTCTTACTAAATTAAATAAAGAAAATAAAAATCACACAATATGCATATTTATTGGTATAGATAAATTTTTAGCAGATTATGCAAATACAGGTAGTAATTTTAATTCTGTCATAAAACAATTAGAAGAAAAACAAAATTATAGTATTATTGTTGTAGAAAATGCTAATAAAATGAAAATACATGAATTTGAAGAATGGTATAAAAACTATATTACAAAAGAAAAAGGAATTTGGATTGGAAATGGAATTGATAGTCAATATTTAATAACCATCAATTCTAGCAGAAAAGAATTAGTTAATGATTGTGGACGTAGTTTTGGATATATCATAAAAGATGGAATTGCTACATTGATAAAACTTTTAGAAATGAAAGAGGATGAGGACGATGAATAAAGTATTAGTAAGTGTATATGTACCAGCCTTAGAAGAAAATTACGACTTCTGGATTCCAATAAATAAGAAGGTATATAGAATTATACTTTTATTAATAAAGATTATTAATGAAAGTAGTGGTGATTATTACAGACCAACAACAATGCCATTATTATATGATAAAATAACTTCAAATCCATATGATATTAATTTAACAGTAAAAGATAATGCTATACAAAATGGTACAGAAATGATTTTAATTTAAAAAATTATATAGCAAAAAAAGGGGCTGTCCTAGAATACATAAAATATTTTATATATTCTAGGACAGCCTCAATTATAACTAACTTGCTAATAAAAAGAAAAAGTTATACAATATAAAAAATGTATTTAAGGATAAAAGTAAATTTTATTAACTAAAGAAAGGAAAACATGAAAGAGAAATTAAAAAAAATAAAATTTGTGTTAATAATATTAATAGCATCAATAATAATTTCATTGCCACTATTAAAAGGTAACATAGACATATATTTCGATGACGGAATACAACATATAGGAAGAGCGTACGAAACATATTTAGAACTACAAAATAATGATAATCCAAAAATTTTATCAAATTTAACGAATGGATTTGGATACAGTTGGGATTTATTTTATGGACCATTATCCACAACATTAATATTAATTGCAAAATTAATTATAGGTACCTTTGTAAATAGTTATAAATTAGTATTATTTATAGGAATATTATTTTCTGGAATTACAATGTATAAATTTGTTAGTAAACTAACAAAAAATAAGATAACGGGAACAATAGCAGGAATTTTATACATGACAATGCCATATCACTTAAATGATATGTATATTAGAAATGCTTTAGGAGAGTTCTTAAGTTATATATTCATTCCGCTAGTATTTTCAGGTATGTATAAATTATTCAATAAAGAAAAAGGCGAATGGATTTTATGCATAGGAGCAATACGGACTAATACTTACACATAATTTAATGACAGTACTTACAGCAATAATGGCATTTATATATTTATGTGTAAATATAAAAAAACTAAAAGAGAAAAAATACAGAGATTTAAATAATGAATATATAATAGAAGGAATAAAAATAATCCAAGAAGCAATCCAAGAAAATACAAAAATAAAACAAATAATTATATGTGATGATTGTGAAAAAAATTCATATATTCCGCAAGAAATGATGTATGAAATAGCAAAATATGAATGTATATATGTAACAAATAAAATATTTACTAGCCTAACAGATGTAAAAAATCCACAAGGAATAATGGCAATAGTAGAAAAAAACAATTCAAAAGAAGAGGAAATTGACTATAATCAAGACATTATAGTAGCCTTAGATGATCTTCAAGACCCAGGAAATCTAGGAACTATATTAAGAACAGTAGATAGTATAGGAATTAATCAAATATTGGTATCAAAAGGTACAGCTGATAGCTATAATCCCAAAGTAGTTCGTTCAACGATGGGAGCTATATTTAGAGTAAAAATAATAGAATGTGAAGATTTAGAAAAAACATTAAAAGAAATAAAGAAACATAAATTTGAAATTTTAGTGACTTCATTACAAACTGAAAATAGTATATATGACATTAAATACAATAAAAAAGTAATAGTAATAGGAAATGAAGCTAATGGAGTGGAAGAAAAAATACAAAATATGGCTGATGTAAAAGTAAAAATACCGATGTTAGGTAAAACGGAAAGCTTGAATGCATCGGTAGCAACAGGGATAATATTATATGAATATGTTAGGCAAAAAATAAAATAATTAGCATTTACAAATTAGCCGCTGGAAATAGTTAATAATTATAATTTT
>CAJMRU010000025.1 GCA_905215845.1 uncultured bacterium | reverse complement strand
TTCCCCTTATATATACGGCTATATAGTTTGCTATATTGTGATTTAAATATTAAATTTTTATTACATTTTTGTAACTTTATTTGTTTTTATGAATAAATATCGGGAAAATATACGGATATAAGGGTTTTATCAATTTTTATATATTATATTTCAAAATATATCTTTATGTTTTTATACTGTTTTAATATTACGAATTTTTCTTATAAAAACACAAAAAAGACTATTTTTTAATAGTCTTTTTTGTGTTTTCATATCTTAAATTTCTTCAATTCTAAAGTCAAAAGCATTTGTTAAATCAGATGTTGTGCTAGCATCTAAAATTGTACTTTTTCCCTTAGGAATATCTGATATTGAACCTTCTAATCTTGCATATTCTGTTCCATCTTCATTTGTAAAAATAAGAACGATTATGCAACTCTTAAAATCCTCATTTGTATTATTTTCAAGTTTCGCAGTAAAATTTGTAGTTCCATTTATTTCTTCTAACTTAATATCTTTTACTTTAAGTCCTTTGAAGTTTTTTTCTTCTAATAAAGCTTTTGAATTATTTTTCTTCTCTCCATCTATTAATTCAACATTATTCATGTTTTCATAATCTATTAATGACGTACTTTCTTTTTGATTGTTTTCTTCTTTGTTATTTCCTAATTCATCAACATTTTTATTATTTTTTAAAAGAAAATATATTGATATTCCTACTATTACTAAAAGTACAATAATTACAATTGATATTAATATTATTCTTGAATTCTTTTTTATATTCTTTATTTCCTTTTTACTTTTTATTTCTTTATCTTCTTTAGTTTTATTCATAGACATTCTTCCTTTTAATTAATTTTTATACATTTATCAGAAAAGTGAATTTGCCACATTTTATTCATCCATTTCAATTTTCAAACTTATAAGAAGAAAATTTCAAAGTCATTATTAATTGTGGCTTTTTATCACTTTTCTAATATATTTCCATTTTCTAAAAATTAACCATTAATTTCTTCAGTATCTGCAACTTCTTCTAATTTCTTTTCTGTATTAATGTGTAAGTCTTGATATCTTTGCATTCCTGTTCCTGCTGGGATTAATTTACCAATTATAACATTTTCTTTTAATCCTACTAAATCGTCTACTTTTCCTTTTACAGCTGCTTCTGTTAGAACTCTTGTTGTTTCTTGGAATGATGCTGCTGATAAGAAACTTTCTGTTGCTAATGAAGCTTTTGTAATTCCAAGTAATACTCTTTTTCCTGTTGCTGGTCTCTTTCCTTCTGCAATAGCTTCGTTGTTTTTGTCTTCAAAGTCATACATATCAACTAATGCTCCTGGGAACATATCTGTATCTCCATTATCCTCAACTCTTACTTTTTTAAGCATTTGTCTTCCGATTACTTCAATATGTTTGTCATTTATATCAACACCTTGGTTTCTATAAACTTTTTGTACTTCTGTAATTAAGTATTCATATACTCCTTCTGGACCTTTTAAAGCAAGAATTTCTGCTGGATTTACTGAACCTTCAATTAGAGCCTCTCCTACTTCAACAGTATCTCCATCTCTTACTTTCATTTTTGAACCAAATGGTATTGTATATGTTTTAGAATTATCAGAACTTGTAACAACAACTTCTTTCTTTTTCTTTGTTTCTTTGATTTTAACTTTTCCTTCTATTTCAGATATGATTGCAAGTCCCTTTGGTTTTCTAGCTTCAAATAACTCTTCAACCCTTGGAAGACCTTGTGTGATATCTGCTACACCTGCTACACCACCAGAGTGGATAGTTCTCATTGTAAGCTGTGTTCCAGGTTCTCCGATTGATTGTGCTGCAATTATTCCTATTGCTTCTCCTATTGAAACTAGGTCTCTTCTTGCTAATCCCATTCCATAACATTTTTGACATACACCATGTTTTGATCTACATCCAAGTACTGAACGAACTTCTAGTTTTTCAATTCCTGCATTTACTATTTGTTCAGCTATTGCTTCTGTTATCATTGTGTCTTTATCTACTATTAATTCATTTGTTGTTGGATTATATACATCTTCAACAACATATCTTCCTAATAGTCTTTCTTCCATTTTTTCTATTATTTGGTTTCCGTCTTTTATGTCATATATCATGATTCCTTCATGTGTTCCACAATCATGTTCTCTAACTATTATGTCTTGTGATACGTCTACTAATCTTCTTGTTAAGTATCCTGAGTCAGCTGTTCTTAAAGCTGTATCTGAAAGTCCTTTTCTTGCTCCATGGGCTGATATGAAGTATTCTAAGGCATCTAGTCCTTCTGCAAATGATGATTTGATTGGTATTTCTACTGCTTTACCTGTTGTACTAGCCATAAGTCCACGCATACCTGCAATTTGTCTTAACTGGCTCATGTTACCTCTGGCTCCTGATTTAACCATCATGTATATTGGGTTTAATTCGTCAAAGTTTTCTTCCATTGCGTTACTAACTTTATTTGTTGTACTTTCCCAAACTTTGATAACTTCTCCATAACGCTCATCATTTGTTATGATACCTCTTGCATATTGTTTTCTGATATTTTCTATCATTTGGTCAGCTTCTTTTAATAATCCTTTTTTAGCTTCTGGCACTTGAACATCACTCATTGAGAATGTGATACCTGCAAGTGTTGAATATTTAAATCCTAAAGCTTTGATATAGTCTATTACTTCTGCTGATTCTGTTAGGCCATGTGTTCTTATTACTCTTTCAATTATTGTTCCCATTGATTTTTTCATTACTGGGAAGCTTATTTCATATTGGAATGGATCTTCTTTTCTGTCTATAAATCCTAAATCTTGTGGTATTCCTTGGTTGAAGATAATTCTACCAACACTAGTTTCTACCTTTTTAGTTTTTATTTCTCCATCTATTTCTTTAGAAATTCTTACAAATATTTTAGCATGGATTCCTACATCATGATTTTCAAAGGCCATTATTGCTTCATCTGGGTCTTTATAGTATGTTCCCTCACCCTTTTCACCATCTAATACCATTGTTAAATAGTAACTTCCTAAAATCATGTCTAGTCTAGGTACTGCAACTGGTTTACCATCTTGTGGTTTTAATAAGTTGTTTGTTGCAAGCATTAAATATCTTGATTCTGCTTGTGCTTCTGGTGATAATGGTAAATGCACAGCCATTTGGTCACCGTCGAAGTCAGCATTGAAGGCTTCACAAACTAATGGGTGAAGTTTTATTGCTCTACCTTCTACTAATACTGGCTCAAATGCTTGAATTCCTAGTCTATGTAGTGTAGGTGCACGGTTTAGCATTACTGGGTGGTCTTTTATTACTTCTTCTAAGATTCCCCATACTTCTGGTTTTAATCTTTCTACCATTCTTTTAGCATTTTTTATATTTTGTGCTATTCCTCTTCCAACTAATTCTTTCATTACAAATGGTTTGAATAATTCTATTGCCATTTCTTTTGGAAGTCCACATTGATAGATATTTAATTCTGGTCCTACTACGATAACTGAACGTCCTGAATAGTCAACACGCTTTCCTAGTAAGTTTTGACGGAAACGACCTTGTTTTCCTTTTAATAAATCTGATAAAGATTTTAATGGTCTGTTTCCTGCTCCTGTTACTGGTCTTCCTCTTCTTCCATTGTCTATTAAGGCATCTACTGATTCTTGTAACATTCTTTTTTCATTTCTTACAATTATTTCAGGTGCACCTAATTCTAATAATCTTTTTAATCTGTTATTTCTGTTTATAACTCTTCTGTATAAGTCATTTAAGTCTGATGTTGCAAATCTACCACCATCTAATTGTACCATTGGTCTTAATTCTGGTGGAATTACTGGTACAACATTCATAACCATCCATTCAGGTCTATTTCCTGAAATTCTAAATGCTTCTACTGTATCTAATCTTTTTATTAATTTTACTCTTTTTTGTTCACTTGCATTTTGTAATTCTTTTTTGATTTGAGCTGATAATTTTTCTAGATCTACTTGTTCAAGTAATTCTCTTAATGCTTCTGCTCCCATTCTTGCTCTAAATGAACCTCTACCATATTTTTCTTCTGCTTCATGATATTCTTTTTCATTTAATACTTGACATTTTTCTAATCCAGATGTTCCTTTATCTACAACTACATATGATGCAAAATATATTATTTTTTCTAGATTTCTTGGTGAGATATCTAACATTAAAGCAATTCTACTAGGAATTCCTTTAAAATACCATATATGTGCAACTGGTGCAGCAAGTTCTATATGTCCCATTCTTTCTCTTCTAACTTTTGCCTTTGTTACTTCAACACCACATCTATCACACACTATACCTTTATATCTAACTCTTTTATATTTTCCACAATGACATTCCCAGTCTTTTGTTGGTCCAAATATTCTTTCACAAAATAGACCATCTTTTTCTGGTTTTAGTGTTCTATAATTAATAGTCTCTGGTTTTTTTACTTCTCCTTTTGACCATTCTCTTATTTTTTCATCTGATGCAATTCCTATTTTTAACTTATTAAAAATATCTAATTCGTCCACTTTATTTCCCCCTAAATAGATTTTTTGAATAATAGGAATTAATCCCTATCATTCGTGGGTAATTTTAAAACAAGATAAATATACTTTCCTCTGCTGGTGCAATTCCTTCTGGTCGATATTTTCTTTTTTAAAATTTATTTAGTTATGTTTTTATTATTTTATTGTATAGGAAAAATCATATTTTATCTTTACTATCTATATGATTTTTCCATATACCTAAGTAAATTTTTAATATTTCTCTTTACTCAATATTTTCAAACTATATTAAATCATTTTCATCATCTAAATTGTCATTAGCTAAGTCACTATCAAAAAGCATTTCATCTCCTAAATCACCTAGCTCTTCGAATAATTCATCATTTCCATCATCCATTGATTCTTCATCTAATAAAATATCATCTTCTGTTGCTTCTGAATATCCATCTTCCAATTCGCCATCAACCAATACTGCTTCTTCTTCATCAGCTTGATATTTCTTTTCTTTCTCTGGATCATATTCTATTCCATCTTCTATATTTTCTTTTAGTTCTAGTTCTTGATTATCTTCTGAATATAATCTTACATCTAATCCTAATGATTGTAATTCTTTTACAAGAACTTTAAAGCTTTCTGGTACTCCTGGTTCTGGTACATTTTCACCTTTTACAATTGCTTCATATGTTTTTACTCTTCCTACAACATCGTCTGATTTTACTGTTAACATTTCTTGTAATGTGTATGCAGCTCCATATGCTTCTAATGCCCAAACTTCCATCTCTCCAAAACGTTGTCCACCAAATTGAGCTTTTCCTCCAAGTGGTTGTTGTGTTACTAATGAGTATGGTCCTGTTGAACGAGCATGTATTTTGTCATCTACTAAGTGATGTAGTTTTAACATATACATTACTCCAACTGTAATTGGACTTGCAAATGGATCTCCTGTTCTTCCATCATATAATGTTGTTTTTCCATCTTTTCTCATACCAGCTTGTTCTAATAACTCTTCTACATCTTCTTGTGTTGCACCATCAAATACTGGTGTAGATATATGCCATCCTAAAGCTTTAGCTGCTCCTCCTAAGTGAACTTCTAGAACTTGCCCTAAGTTCATACGAGAAGGAACTCCTAGTGGGTTTAATAAGATATCTATTGGTGTTCCATCTGGCATAAATGGCATATCTTCTTCTGGTAGTACTCTTGATATAACACCTTTGTTACCATGTCTACCAGCCATTTTATCTCCAACTGATATTTTTCTTTTTGTTGCTATATAACATCTTATTATTTGGTTTACTCCAGGTCCTAATTCATCTGAATTTTCTCTAGTAAATATTTTTACATCTACTATTGTTCCAGCTTCTCCATGAGGTACTCTTAATGATGTATCTCTTACTTCTCTTGCTTTTTCTCCAAATATTGCTCTTAATAGTCTTTCTTCAGCTGTTAATTCTGTTTCTCCCTTTGGAGTAACTTTTCCAACTAAAATATCTCCTGGTCTTACTTCTGCACCAATTCTGATAATTCCATTTTCATCTAAGTCTTTTAATGAGTCATCTCCTATGTTTGGAATATCTCTTGTTATTTCTTCTGCTCCTAGTTTTGTATCTCTACATTCACAGTCGTATTCTTCAATATGAATTGATGTAAATACATCTTCTTTTACAAGTCTTTCATTTAAAAGAATAGCGTCTTCGTAGTTATATCCTTCCCAAGTTGAGAATGCTACTAGTACATTTTTACCTAATGCCATTTCTCCATCTTTAGTTGATGGACCATCTGCTATTGCATCACCTTTTTTAACTATTTCTCCTCTTTTTACTATTGGTTTTTGGTTGATACAAGTTCCACCATTTGTTCTTTTAAATTTACGAAGTTTATGTACTACTGTTTTTCCATTATTATATTTTACTGTTATACTATCTCCTGTTACTTTTTCGATTACTCCATCATCTTCTGCTAAAATAAGTATTCCTGAGTCTTTTGCTGCTCTATATTCAATACCTGTTCCAACTATTGGACTTTCTGTAATCATTAATGGTACTGCTTGACGTTGCATGTTGGCACCCATTAGCGCTCTTTTTGCGTCGTCGTGCTCTAAGAATGGTATCATTGCTGCTGCTATTGATACTAATTGTTTTGGAGATACATCAACATATTGAACACTATCTCTGTCAACTTCTATAACTTCATTTCTAAATCTTACTCTTACACGAGGATTTACAAATCTTCCTTCATCATCTATTGGTTCTGATGCTTGAGCTATTATATAATTATCTTCTACATCTGCACTCATGTACTCTACTATGTCTGTTAATTTGTGTGTTTCTGGATCTATTTTTCTGTATGGTGTTTCTATAAATCCATATTCATCTATTTGTGCAAATGATGATAATGCTGATATAAGTCCAATGTTTGGTCCTTCTGGAGATTCTATTGGACATAATCTTCCATAGTGTGTATAGTGAATATCACGAACCTCAAATCCTGCTCTTTCTCTTGTTAATCCTCCAGGTCCTAATGCTGATATTCTTCTTTTATGTGTTAATTCTGAAAGTGGGTTTGTTTGGTCCATAAATTGTGATAATTGAGAGCTTCCAAAGAATTCTCTTATTGATGATGTTATTGGTTTTGTATTTATTAATGTTTGTGGTGTTATAACATCTAAGTCTTGAATGGTCATTCTTTCACGAACTACTCTTTCAAGTCTTGTTAAACCAATTCTAAATTGATTTTGTAATAATTCTCCTACACATCTAATTCTACGGTTTGATAAGTGGTCTATATCATCTGGTTTTCCTAGTCCATGTGATAAGTTTAATAGGTAGTTTATTGAAGCTATCATATCTTCTGTTGTTATGTGTTTTGGAACTAACTCTTCTTGTCTTTCTTCTATTGTTTTTACTAAGTCAGCTTCATCTGTGTTATCAATGATATTTTTCAATACTGTATAATTGACTAATTCTTTAAAATGTAATTTGCTTAAATCAACAGTTGGTAATACTTTGTGGATATTTACTGTGCTGTTTCCTATAATTCTTACTTTTCTTTCTCCAACTAAGATGTCTACAATATTTATTCCTGAATTTTGAATATCTTCTGCTACATCTTCAGTAATTACTTCTCCTGCTTGTACAAATACTTCTCCTGTTTCGCTATCTACTATATCTTCTGCTGCAACTTTTCCTTTAATTCTTGTAGATAAACTTAATTTTTGGTTAAATTTATATCTACCTACTTTAGCTAAGTCGTATCTTCTATTGTCATAGAATAAACCATTGAATAAGTTTCTTGCAGCATCTGCTGTTGGAAGTTCTCCTGGTCTTAATTTTTTATAGATTTCAATTAAAGCTTCGTCTTGGTCTTTTATTGTATCTTTGTTTATTGTTGCTTTTAAAAGCTCTTCATCTCCAAATAATTCTCTTATTTGGTCATCTGTTATAATTCCTATTGCTCTTAAAAGTGTTGTTACTGGTACTTTTCTAGTTCTGTCAACACGAACCCAGAATATATCGTTTCCATCTGTTTCATATTCTAACCAAGCACCTCTTAAAGGCATTACTGTTGATGTATATGTTTTTTTACCTGTTTTTGTGTCAAATTCTTCTGCATAGTAACAACCTGGTGAACGAACTAATTGGCTTACTACAACTCTCTCTGCTCCATTGATTACAAATGTTCCACTATCTGTCATAAGTGGGAAATCTCCTAAGTATATTTCTTGTTCTTTGATTTCTCCTGTTTCACGGTTTATTAATCTTACTTTTACATGTAATCTTGTTGAGTATGTAGCATCTCTTTCTTTTGCTTCTTCCACAGTATATTTTGTTTTTTCTTCCATATAGTAATCGAAAAATTCAAGAACTAAATTTCCAGAATAGTCTTCGATTGGTGAAATATCTTTTAATACTTCTCCTAATCCTTCCTCTAAAAACCATTCATATGAATCCCTTTGAACTTTGATAAGGTTTGGCATTTCAATATAATCGCCAACTTTTGCGAAATCTTTACGAGAAGCTTTCTCGTATTTAACTTCTTTTAATTTCAAGAAAATCACCCCTAAAAAATATTAAGCAGAATTAAATATCAACTAAATAGTTGAGTTTATTATTTATTTTCTAAAAGAAGTCCTACTCTCCTATAAACTTTTTTAACTTCTTAAAAAATGTCTGCTCTTACATTTTTAATTAATTAAAATATTTATATTTGATTCCTCTTCTTTTATTTTTTACTTTTGA
>CAJMRU010000024.1 GCA_905215845.1 uncultured bacterium | reverse complement strand
ATTAAATTATTAGCAGAAAATAGTAATTTGTCGCTCATGTTGAATTTTAAAATTTAAATAAAAAAATTATGAATTTTGAGATGGGTATATAAAGTATACTCATCTTTTATTATGTTAATTAAATGTTGTATAATATAGGTACAGTTCTATATATCGCAAATATGAAAATAAAAATGTAAGGAGGTAATTGTTATGAGAGAATTATTTGTAGAAAAAGTAATTAATACTACAGAAAAATTTTTAGACAATAACCAAAGATTAAAATTAAAAGAAATACTTACAGAAATATGCATATATTATAGAATTGAGAAATTAGAACAAAGCCAAAAAGAAGAAATGCAAAGGAATAATGAAGATATTCTAAACAGATTTATATCATCAAAAGAAATTGAGGGTTGTTCAATAAGAACTTTAAATTACTACAGAGATAATATAAGTAAAATGCTTAATACTGTAAATCTTTCAATAAATGAAATTACTACCGAAATATTAAGGAACTATTTATCCGATTATAAAAGTAAGTCATCTGCGGGAATGGTAACAATAGATAATATAAGAAGAACATTATCAAGTTTCTTTGCTTGGTTAGAAAACGAAGATTATATTGTTAAAAGTCCAGTTAGAAGGATTCACAAAGTAAAAGCAACAAAAAAAGTAAAAGAAACATAAACGGATGAAAACTTAGAAAAATTGAGAGACACTTGCTCAAATGTAAGAGATTTAGCAATATTAGAACTATTAATATCAACTGGTATGAGAGTTGGTGAACTTACTAGATTAAATATATCAGATATGAATTTTCAAGAAAGAAGTTGTATTGTTCTAGGAAAAGGAAATAGTGAAAGGGAAGTGTACTTTAGTGCAAAGAGTAAAATGTATATAAAGAAATATCTAGAAACAAGAACTGATGACAATGAAGCATTATTTGTATCACTCATAAAACCTTATAACAGATTAGGAATATCAGGAATTGAAATTGTTATTAGGAATTTAGGAAAGAAAGCAAATATAAACAAAGTACATCCACATAAATTTAGAAGAACAATGGCAACTATGGCTATTGATAAAGGAATGCCAATTGAACAAGTGCAAAAACTATTAGGGCATATAAAAATAGATACAACAATGGAATATGCAATGGTAAATCAAAGCAATGTCAAAAATTCACATAGAAAATATATTAATTAAATGTATGAAGCAAAATGTCGGAAAATGTAGACAATTCAATGTTTTTGTAATATAATTACTGTATCAAAAAGGAGGAGTTTCAATGGAAGAAAAGTTAGACGTATTAAATGAACGAGGGGAGTTTACAGGAAAGGTAGCTACAAGAGAAGAATGCCATAGGGAAGGATTGTGGCACAGAGCTGTATATGGATTTATAATAGATAAAAATTCAAATGTATTATTGCAAAAAAGAAGTCAAAATAAAAAATTATGGCCTAATAAATGGGATGTAACTGTTGGAGGACATGTGGATGCAGGTGAATTTGGAAGGCAAACGATAATCAGAGAGTGTAAAGAAGAACTTGGGATTGATGTAAAAGAAAATGAAATAAAATATCTAATATCTTCTACATCTGTGTATGAAAAGAATAATTATTCAAATAAGCACTATGATGAATGTTATCTGATTTTGAAAGATGTTGACATTACAAAGTTAAAACTTCAAAAAGAGGAAGTATCTGATGTTCAATATTTTTCCAAAGATGAACTATTAGAAAGAATAGAAAATAATTTTGATGGCTTAACAGAAAAAACTGGTTCATGGCATTTTTTAAAGAAAATATTAGAAGATGATAGGATAAACTAGAATAAAAATACAAACTTAATATGGAGGTAAACTATATGCTGAGCTTACACTATGATTTAGATAATGAAAAAGTAAAATATTTAATTAGTACAGATGAAAAATTAGGTAAGTTAATTCGATATATAAATAAAACTGAATTGATAATTGAAGAAGATGGCTTTAAATGTATTGTTAAGTATATAATAGGACAGCAAATTAGTGATAAAGCTCGTGAAACTATTTGGCAACGTGTATGTGCAATTTTGAAAAATATAACACCTGAAAAGATACTAGCGATAAATGATAATGAATTAAGAAAAGTAGGATTATCAGAACGTAAAATTAATTACATAAAAATATTAGCATCAGCTGTTATCAGTGAAGATATAAACTTTTATGATTTTAAGGAACTCACCAATGAAGAAATTATAAAAAAGTTAACTGCATTAAAAGGTATTGGTCAATGGACTGCTGAAATGTATTTGATTTTTTCATTAGGAAGAGAAAATGTACTTTCAAAAGGGGATGGAACAATTAGACGTACAATACAGTGGATGTACGATTTGGAGAAATTACCATCTTCGGAAATATTGCTTAAATATTTTAGCAGTTGGACTCAGTATGCAACAATTGTATCATCATATCTTTGGAAATCAATTGAATTAGGATTGGTGCAAAAACCTTTTAATGAGATTATATCAAATTAGGAGGCTAAAAGTATGGATAATGGAAAATTATATTGGATGAATTATTCTATTAATATTGCTAATGGTTCAAAAGATAATAATCTGCGTGTGGGTGCTGTTTTAGTTACAGAAGATAATAAGCTAGTTTGTTCTGCTTATACAGACGAATGTTCTGGTTTATCGTGGTATGAAATATTATTGTCTAAAATAAAAAAACTAAATGTAAATAATGCTTACTATTTATTTTTAACAGTAAATACACTATTTTCGGAATCAGAATTTGACTTAAATAAACTAATGGAAAAAATAGCCATTGAAGAAATATACATAGGTGTTCCAGACCCTAATT
Organism: uncultured bacterium; assembly: GCA_905215845.1. GTDB lineage: Bacteria > Bacillota > Clostridia > TANB77 > CAG-508 > CAG-269. The sequence goes on along the minus strand of CAJMRU010000024.1, from coordinate 6,276 downwards.
TGGCAGATTATTTATCGAATGATCCGATTGGTACATTCAGGAATATTTATCGTTATCCAGACAATTTGCAAAGAATGATATTGCAGCAAAATCTTAATTATTACAGAAATGGTAAACAAAATATAAAATCTAGTCCATATTATTCTGCTAAGAGAATAAGCAATATAGTTATGGAAAAACTACAAGAAAAAGGTATTTTTATTTCTAAAGAAGAATTGCAATCAAATAAACAAATTGAAAAATTAATTCAATTGATTGTTGAAAAGTATAAGTTTAATATAGATGATGCTAGTAAGCTAGTAAATTTGGTAATGTCTGAAGCATTTGATGAGAAATATGCAACATATAATTATTCAGATGATGCTCGTTCACTTAGTGTAGATTGGAAGAATAATTTTTTAATGATATATAACAAACTGTTATTATCTTCATTGGAAAATAAAGATATATTAGATGTTGGTGTAGGAAGTGGTAATGAAGCAATAGCATTATTTTCTGATTGCTCTAATATTACATTTGTTGATATTGCACCAAATGGTTTGAAAAAGATAAAAAAACAAATTCCGAAATCAAATATTGTTGTATCAAGGGCTGAAAAGCTTGTTACATTAATAAATAATAGCTATGATATGTATATATCATTAAGAACATATAATTCGGCTTTTTTTAATGTAAAACAGGCAATTTCAGAAGCATATAGAGTTTTAAAGAAGGATGGTATTATAATTATTTCCATTGCAAATGGTTTTTTATGTCCAGAGAATCAATATATAATTCCGGGATTAATCATTCCAGGAACAGAGTTTGTTGATATTTATAGAGGTTTTGATATGATAGAGAAATTGTCAAGAGAACTTTGGAATAATAGTTTTGAGGATATTCAGTTTTTCCCAACAAAGGTAGAACTTTTTTTAACGGCTAAGGCAAAAAAATGATGTAAAATTTAAAAGGAGGTACTAGATGATTGAACAAAAAACATTTGCTCAGAAAGTAATAGAATTTAATAAAAAATTATCCAAAATATCAATGGAATTACCAGATGGTTTTCAAATGATAAATCCATTTAATGGTAGTCAAAAAGAAATAGTAAATGAAATTTCAACAACATTCTACAAAAGGTTTTATAATGATTGTAATAAACGTCGTATAATATTAGGAAGTTCCCCAGCACGTCGAGGAACGGCTATTACAGGGGTACCGTTTGAGGATGCTGCACATCTTCAAAAAGAAACAGGTATTTTGATTGATAAGTTTTATATTAACAAGTCATCATCAGGTTTTTTATATGATGTAATTGAAAAATATGGTGGATGCAAAAAGTTTTATTTAGATTTTTATATGAATTTTGTCTGTCCTGTTGGTATAGTTAGAACCAATTCGAAGGGAAATGAAGTTAACTGTAATTATTACGATAGTAAAAAATTACAAGAAGCATTGTATTCACTGATTGTTAGTTCAATACAGGAACAAATTGATTTGGGAATTGATACTTCCATATGTTATTGCATAGGAAGTGGAGAAAATTATACTTTTTTATCTAAAATAAATGAAAAATACAAGTTTTTTGAAGAAATCATACCTTTAGAACATCCGCGATTTATAATGCAGTATAATTCAAAACATAAAGATGAATTTCTTGAAAAGTATTTGACAGCTTTAAATCAAAATCATAATAAAGAAAAGGAGATTAATATAGAATATGATAGAGAAAGATAGTAAAATATTAGTTCATTTTGATACTAATGATACAAGTATATATCAGTTAAAAAGAGATAGTATATCATTAATAAAAAAAGAAAGAGTTTTTTTTAATGAAACACTAATACATGACGAGTTATTCAAAAAGATTGATTATGTTATTGAAAAACTAAGAATGATTGTAGAAAAAGTTGATAATGAAAGTGTAAGATTATATGCTACTGGAGTCTTTCAGGAATTTTCAGAAGAAGAACAAACACAATTAATAATACATGTTTTTGTAAATTCAGGCTTATGTTTTAATATAGTAAAGCCTGATTTAGAACAATTTTACATTGAAAAAGGTTTGAAGAAAAGTAACGAAAAAAATATTATTAATGGAATTGTTCAACAGGAATTTAGAAAGGTTGTTATATGTGGTAGTTTTCAACAGAATATGCAAGAAATAGGGAACATTATAGAAATCTTAAACAAACGAAATATTCAGATATTAAGTCCTTGGACAATGGATATTGTTCCAGAGTCCTTAGGTACTGACTTTATTCTTCTAGAAGGTCAAGAGTTAGTAAATGAAAGGGATGGGTGGAGACATAAATATGATCATATGAATAAATTTAAAAAAGCAGATGCTATTATAGTATGTAATCCTGAAGGTAGAATAGGAAAAGGGACTATGTTTGAATTTGGTTTCATGGTAGCGTATTCAAAAAGAATTATTTTTACAAATGAACCTAAAGACTTATCAATTACGTTTCCATATGAGATAGGATTAAATTTTATGTAATATTTTTACAGGGATAGAATAATTTTAAATTTGTTGAAAGAACAGCTTATATAGGAAATCTTTAGCTGTTCTTTTATCAAAAATATAGTTATGCATCTCAACAACAAATTACAATATATCGCTAGGAATGGAGGAATAATTAAATGAACTTTAAAGAGTATGGAAATAAGAATAAAGATACAATAATGTTATTACATGGTGGTGGTCTTTCTTGGTGGAATTATAGAGAGGAAGCTGAAAGATTACAAGAAAGTTATCATATTATTATTCCAATATTAGATGGACATTCAGATAGTGATAGAAGATTTACAAGTATAGAAGATAATGCACAAGAAATTATAGATTATATAGAAAATGATTATGATGGACATATTAGTTTAATAGGAGGATTATCTTTAGGAGGACAAATACTTTTAGAAATTTTATCAAGAAAAAATGACATTTGTGATTATGCCATTGTTGAAAGTGCATTAGCAGTTCCGATGAAAACAACATATAAGATGATTAGACCAACTTTTTCTATGAGTTATGGACTAATATCAAAAAAATGGTTCTCAAAAATGCAGTTTAATTCTTTAAGAATAAGGAAGGATTTATTTGATGATTATTATAGAGATACTTGCAAAATTGAAAAGGAAGATATGATTTCATTTATGGAAGCAAATTCAAAATATTTACTAAAAGATTCATTGCAAGAAACAAAGGCAAAAGTTTTAGTAATTGTAGGAGATAAAGAAAGACCAATAATAAAAAAATCAGCAAATTTAATTCATCAAAAAATAAAAGGAAGTAGAATTGAGATATTACCTAATTATTATCATGGAGATTTTAGCATAAATCATCCACAACAATATATTGTAGCAATTAACGAACTTATTGTTAATAAAACCAGAAACTCGAAGAATAAGTCAGTTAGTAATACTGAAACAAAATTTGAAGATAAACAAACACGATTAAAAAATAGAACAAATACAAATTTTTTAGATGAAAGATAAATTACAATTTTGTAATTTGAGAGATTTATAGTAAGTTATATGGGAGATAAAGATGAACGATAAAACAGGAATCATAATAAAAACAATAATATTTATAATGAGTATAGTAATATTTTTATGTTTTTTATTTATTGATTTTATTATGCTATTAAAGTATTCACGGTCAATATACTTTATCTGATGGCTTTAGCCAATATTATATAAGGACAGCTTTATCAGATGAAATAGGAATAAAAATACCAGAAAATACAGAAATAATTGAAGTTAGATTTAAAAGAGTATTCGATGCAAGTCAATATAAAGTTATATACTTAGAAAATGGAAAAAAGAAAGTTGTAGAAAGTTGCATTGATGCAGATGGAATTAAATTAGATCAATATATGAAAGAAAATGCCAAAAGTAATGGTAATACTATATCATTGATAATGATCGTACTTGTAATTCTGGAATCAATTATACCTATAATTTGTCTAAAGAAGCTGATTAAAGCAGTAAAAAGATAAAAGACAACTTACAATTTTGCTAAGAGCAAGATATTGGATAAAATTGCAGAAAACATTGTCTACAAGTAGATAAATATAGTATAAAATACAAACAATAGTTCTGCAAAATAGATAATGAAAAATAAGTAGTAATAAATGTAATAAGAACTAAAATTTATTTAAAAAGGATGTGTTCTTATGGACGAAAAAAACAATGAAATTATTTTATTTGAAAATCAAAGAGTAAAATTGGAGGTTAATTTAAAAGAAGAAACTGTATGGCTCACTCAAGCACAAATGGAAGTGTTATTTGATGTGAAAAACGCAACGATAAGTGAACATATCAATAATATTTTTAAGGAAGGGGAACTTGATAAAAAAACTTCTGTCGGAATTTCCGACAAAAGTACAGGTGGTAGAAAGTCAAAAATATATAATTTAGATGTTATAATATCTGTTTGGTATAGAGTTAAATCTAAAAATGGTGTAATTTTTAGGAAATGGGCAAATAAAATTCTAAAAGCTTATATGTTAAAGGGTTATGCTATAAATCAAAGAAGATTAGAATATTTAGAAAAAACAATAAAACTAATTGATATAGCAAATAGAATAGATGAAAGAATAGAAGGAAATGATGCAAAGGAAATTTTAAAAGTAATAGGAGATTATTGATAAGTTAAGATTTAACGAAGAAAGTACACTATTTGCAGTAGAAAGAGATAAAGGTTTAGAGTCAATTATAGGTAATATTTATCAAAGTTTTGCAGGACAAGATATTTATAAAAGTATTGAAGAAAAGGGAGCAAATTTCTTATATCTAATAGTAAAAAATCATGTATTTGCAGATGGAAACAAAAGAATTGCAGCAACGTTATTTATATACTTTTTGAACTTTTATGGTATATTATATAAAGATGGAAAACAAACAATAGACAATAATACTTTAACTGCTTTAACATTGTTAATAGCAGAATCAAATCCAAAAGAAAAAGATGTAATTATAGACTTAGTAATGAACTTTTTGGAATAATGATTAAAATTATATCATCTCCAAAAATTAAAATATAAAGGACTGATAATTAGTTGAAAATATCAGTTCTTTATTGTATAATCATAACAGAAATTAGTAATTTATGTTTTATAATATAAAAAGATAAATAAAAAACGATTGGAGTAATTATGAAAGAAGAATTTGATTTTTCAAAAGAACCAGGAATTAAACTATTAAATAATAGAAAATATGAAGAAGAAAAAGAACCTATTATTTCTGTTATAATTCCATTTTATAATGATAAAAAATATATAGAACAAAGTGTCAAATCTATTTTAAATCAAACCTTTCCATTTTATGAAATTTTAATCATAGATGATGGCTCTAAGGACAAAGAATCTTTAGAGAAACTAGAGGAAGTTTCTAAAATTGATAAAAGAATTAGAGTATTTCATAAAAATAACGAAGGATTGGCAGCAACTAGAGATTATGGTGCCTCAAAATCAAGTAAAACTTGTAAATATTTAATGTTCATAGATTCAGATGATTTATTAGAACCAACTTTTATGGAATGTGCATATTGGACATTAGAAACAAATAAAGATGCAGCTTGGGCATATGCTGACTCAGTTGGATTTGAATCATATAACTATACTTGGAATAAATGGTTTGATTCAGAAAAAATAAAAAAAGTAAATGAGTTACTAGCGATTTCTATGGTAAGAAAAAGTGACTTTAATAGAGTAAACGGATATGAATTAAGAGAAAAAGCCGTAAATGAAGATTGGAATTTTTGGTTAAAATTATTATCATGTGATAGATATCCTGTACATATGAGTTTTTACGGAATGTGGTATAGAAGAAAAGAAACTGGTGAATTAAAAAACGCAACTAAAAATAGAAAAAGGTCATTAGAAATAATTGAGAATACAGCATCTAAAATAACAAAAAAAGTAAATGCTATTCAATATCCAAAATATGATTATAATTATGATTTGATACAAGATAAACTAGAAATATTAACACCAAAATGTGTATACAATCAAAAAATAAATATATTAATGATATTACCTTGGATGATAACTGGAGGAGCTGATAGATTTGTATTAGACTTAGTTTCAAATCTAGATAAAAATAAATTTGAAATAACAATAATAACAACAGAACCTAATAAAAATGTTTTAAGACAACAATTTGAAGAAAGTGCAACAGTTTATGATTTAACATCATTTTTAAGTCAAAAATATTGGATTAGTTTTATAAATTATATTATAGAGAAAAATAATATAAATGTACCAAATAAAGAGTTTATATCAAAAAGATATG
>CAJMRU010000023.1 GCA_905215845.1 uncultured bacterium | reverse complement strand
AAAGCCGTATGCTAAAAACTATAATTTATACTAGTAACATAAAAGTAATATTAAAAAAGAGGCTCAAAGTGTTGAAAAATCAACAAAAATGATATATAATAAATAATGAGGTAATATAGATACCGGCATTGTAAAAAATTGACAAATTCTGGTTAGGAGGTACAAATTATGAAAGGTAAAGTTTTTAAAGTTAGTGTAGCAATTATTTTGATAATGACACTGACATTAGCAAATTTTATATTTGTAGGTTCAAGCATTGTAAGCTATGCAATGGATGGAGTGACGACTAATCACAAAAATATAGAATTTGAAGCATATTTCAAAGATATAGCTGGAAATAAAATAACAACATTGGAAAGAATGGCAGAAGAAAAAGAAATGTCTTTTTATGTTTCAGTAAATGTCAAGAAAGAAGGATATTTCAATGGAATTGTTGAATTAAAGAATGCAAACTTTAAATTTAATAGTTCAGAAAGTGAATATGTAAATAAAGTAGAAGATAATAAGATTTACTTAAATCAATTAAATGCTGGAACTATGGCAGAAATAGAATTAAAAGTGAGTCCTATTGAACAAGAAAACTATAGCTTAGTTGAAAAGACTAGTGAAGTAAGTTTATTAGGAGAATATAAAGATAGTACTCAAAAAGACATTAAGATAGAAGCAAAAAGAAATATAGTATTTAATTTAATTGAAACAAATGATAAATCAAATATTGAAAATAGTATGAAGATTATAACTAACAAAGTAGCTAAGATTTCAGGAGAAGATAAAAGAATAATTCAAGTTTCAATAGATTTAGGATTAAAAAATGATAATTATCCTATGAAACAAATTACTTCTAAAATCAATGTACCTATTATTAATAGTGAAAAGCCAGAAATAATGAAGAATATAAATTTAAATTCAATGTCTTCATATGAAGTAAATGAGAAAGATGGAGAAATTGAAATTTTATTAAAAAATGAGCCAGTAGATAATAATATATTATGGAAAAAACAAGGAAACGAAAATATTGTTTTAACATATATTTATGACTCAGAAATGGATTTAAAAGATGAAAAATTTGTATTAGAAGAAAAAGTTACTTTGCAAAATGGAAAAGAAATAATATCTGATAAATCAGAGCTAGAAATTCCAGAAGAAGTAGTAGATACAACAATAGAAGTTATATCAACAAATAGTGAAAATGAAATATTTAAGGGAAAACTAAATTCAGGAATAGATAGACAAATAAATAGTGAAACAAAATTGTTAGTAAATTTGGCTAATGTAGCAAAAGAAATTTCAATAAAAGAAAATCAAAGTAAATATATACTAAATGGACAAGAAAAAGATGCAAACATAGTAATTAATAGAACAGTTTTATCAAAAACTAACTTTGATAAAATATTTGGTGAAAAAGGAAATATACAGATATTTAATGAAAATGGAGAATTGTTAGCAACAATTGATAATAATTCATTAGTAGATGACTATGGAAATATAGTAGTAGATTATACAGGAAGAGAGCCAAAAGCATTAGAAATAAAAACAACACAACCACTATCAGAGGGAGAATTAAGTTTTTATAATGCAAAGACAATAAAAGAAAATGATAGACAAATTGTAAAAAATGCAAATGAAATAAGTACAAAAATATTATATAAATATGACGAAGAGGAAATAGAAGAAATACCATTTTTTCAAAATGAAGAAAAGGAAATTACATCTAGTATACAATTAAAAGATTCAGTGACAGATGCAACCTTAGAAGTAAATAAAGATACATTATCAACAATAGTATCTAATCAATTAGAAATAAAAGTAACTTTAAGAGCAAATGATGAAAGATATAATTTGAACAAAAATCCGATAATAAGGATACAGTTACCAGAGCAGATAGAAAATATTATTATAAATAATGTAAGCTTATTATATGAAGAAGAATTAAAAATAAAAAATTATTATGTAGAAGGTAGAGAAATCGTTTTAGAGTTAGAAGGAGAACAAAAAACATATAAAGAAAATACTGTTGAAGGAACAAATATAATAATAGATGCAAGGGTAGATGTAAATAGAAAAGCAATAGCAAAAGAAGAAAAAATTATAATGAATTACACAAACGACATTGCAACATCATATACAGAGGGAAATAAAGGAGAAAAAATGGCAGATATTTCAATAGTACCTCCAAAAGATGTAACTGCAATAAATAGTATAAAAGACTTAGGGATAGAAACAATAGGTCAAGAAGAGAATAAAGAAATAGACCTAGAAAGAGGAAAGAACAATAGAAATGTTGAAGTAGGATTTGAAATTATAAATAATAATTCAGAAAATATTGAAAATGTAAATATATTAGGAACTTTTCCAACAAGAACAGAAGAAAATAACATAGATATGGAAATTTCTGAAGGAATAAATGTTGAAAATGCAAAAATATATTATTCAGAAAATGAAAATGCAACAAAAGATTTACAAAATCTAGAAAATGGATGGACAGAAGAATTAAAGGATGGAAAAGAAGTAAAGAAATATTTAGTTGTATTAGATAATATAGAAGCACAAACTTCTATAACAGGTACATATAAAGTAGAAATACCAGAAAATTTAGAATACAATCAAGTAGCAAAAGAAGGGTATGAAACATCATATACTAATTCAGCAACAAATGCAGACAGTACAATAAAAGCAACAACAATAACAATGCAAACAGGAGTAGGACCAAAATTAGAAACATCTTTAGGAGCAACAATAGGGGGAAAAGAAGTTAAAAATGATACAGTAATAAAAAATGGAGAAGTGATAAAATATACAGTTAAAGTATCAAATACAGGTTCAGAGGAAGTTGAGAATGTTAATGTTACAGCAAAAATACCACAAGGAGCAAAATTAGTAGAGCCAGTAAAAAACTATGAATATACAGGATCATCTTATTATAAAGAAGTAGATACTGATATGTACGTAGGAACAATAGAAAGATTAGCAGTAGGAGAGACAAAATATCTAGAATATGAAATTCGAATAGATAGTAAATTGGCTGATAATTCAGAAATTAAAAGTAATGTGGAAACAAAATATTTAGATGTAATTCAAAAATCAAATGAGATAAAATGTAAAACAGAAACAGGTAATATTAGAGTTTCAGTAAAAAGAGTAACAGATAAATCAATAGATTTATATGAATTAGGTACAGTAGAATATTTTGCAATTATAGAAAATATATCTGACGTAGAACAAAAAGATGTGAAAATAAGAACTAATATGTCAGATAATATAAAACCAGAAAGAGTACAACTAATAACTGGATTAAAAGATAAAGAAATAGAAGATGATGATATTTTCACTGGCGAAAGTGTAGAAAAAGATATAGAAATAAAAGAAAACACACAAGACGAAGTAACTTCTGAAGAAATTGAATATTCAAAAGAGATGAATATAGGAAGTTTAAAACCAGGGGAAGTAAAAGTTTTAGATTATAATATGATAATAAATCAACTAGAAGAAAATCAAACAGATGAAATAACATTTTCAATAAATGCCATAGACTCTGAAAAAGAATATGTATCTAATTTATGGAAAGATGGCATAAATAGTTTTAAAGTTAATATGGAAATGACAACAAATGTAGAAGACAAATATGTAGAAGCTGGAGATACAATTGAATATACTATAAAAATAAAAAATGATAGTAAGGCTAGAATAGCAGGTTTAGTAATAAGAGATAAAATACCAGATCAATTAACTATTACAAAAATTGAAATGGATGGTAAAGAAATTGAAATACCAAAGAGCAATAATATAGAAATTTTAAATGATATAGATGCTGATAAAGAAGTAACTATAAAAATAACAACATTAGTAAACCATTCAGAATCAAGAGATGAGGCAGAAGCAATAACAAATAAAGCTATAACATCAGTATATGGAAAAGAAATAGCTACAACATCAGAGATAACACATATAGTTAAAGCTAACGAAACAAATCAAGATAACAACAATAATGGTGGAACAGGTGGAAATGATGGTCAAACAGATGGGAATAATGATGTAGATGATAATAATGTAGCACAAGGAAAAAGGAATATAACGGGTATAGCATGGTTTGATGAAAATGCAAATGGTAAAAAAGATGAAAACGAAAAAGTATTAGGCAATATAAAAGTAAAATTATTAAATCTAGATACAAACAAATTAGTAACAGATAAAACAGGTAAGATATTAGAAGCAACAACAAATGATAATGGAATATATGTATTAAGCAACTTAGGAAATGGAAATTATATAGCAATATTTGAATATAATAGTACACAATATTCATTAACTAAGTATAAAGCAGAAGGAATTAGTGAAGTGCAAAATTCAGATGTTAGACTTAATGAAATTTCAATAGATGGTCAAAAACAAAATATTGCTTCAACAGATACTATAAAGATTGAAAATAATGATATATCTGATATTAATATAGGATTAATAGAATTAAAAGATTTTGATTTAAAATTAGATAAAACAATATCAAAAATGATGATTCAAAATTCTGCAGGAACAAAAACTTTAGAATATAATGATGAAAAAATAGCAAAAGCAGAAATTGATGCAAAACAATTAAATGGAACTACAGTTATAATTGAATATAAAATAAAAGTTTCTAATGTGGGAGAAGTAGCAGGATATGCTAGAAAAATAGCAGATTATATCCCAAAAGACCTACAATTTAATTCAGAAATGAATAAAGATTGGTATCAAACAGGAAATGTATTATATAGTTCAAGTATTGCAAATGACAAAATTGAACCAGGTGAATCTAAAATACTAACACTTACATTAACTAAGAAAATGAATGAAGAAAATCTTGGATTAGTAAATAATAGAGCAGAGATAGCAGAAGCATATAATGATTTAGGACTATTAGATATAAACTCAACACCAGGAAATCAAAATCAAAACGAAAATGATTATAGTTCAGCTGATGTAATTTTAAGTATTAGAACAGGTAAAGCAGTATATATTTCAATAGGTTTAATAATTGCAATAATATTAGCTTCAGGAGTAATTGCAGCAGTAGTAGTAAAAAGAAGAAATGATAGAGAAGAATAAGGGGAAGGAGGTAATAATATAATGAATAAACACAAAAAGATATCAATTATCTTACTAATGATAAGTATAATTATTGGTATGTTCTATACAACTTCGCAAGCTTATTCAGTTGGACAACGCTTAGATGTTAGTATTTATGATTATTGGAATGATCCTGATATTTATTGTGCTGAACATGGACAAATGTTACTTAGCAATCAAAGTTATAAAATAATTTCAGAAATAAAAATAGAAGGAAATGAATCAACAGACCATAAAGGTAAAAAAATAACACATCCAGATAATGCGAAATTTGCTACAATATTACAAGGTGATAATGGTCCAATAAAAGCAGAAGGGCCAGTAGCTAATGGTATATGGAATCTTTTGCCTGATTGGATGTTACATGTAGGTCAACATCATGCAGGACTATATCTAGGATTTACAAATGGTGTTAGGGGAGATATTACAACAGATTTAGATAAAGAAGCAAATGAATATGCAGAGAATCTCAAAAATATGGAAATGACAGACAACACAAATAAAGAAAAAATAAAAGCAACTTCATATGAAAAAGATGGAAAAAGTTATATTAGGGTAGGACCATTTAATTGGAGTTTTCCTGGTACTATAAATGAAGTGCAAGTATATAACCAAGATAATAAACCAATTAAGGGGGTACTATATAGTAGCTTTAAAGGAAAAGATGAAATATGGTATAAAGTTAATAAATTGAAAAACAAAAAAGATTTTTATATATCTTTTCCAGCAGATCAAGGTGTAAGTAAGATAACAAAAATTACAGCTAAGACTAAAGTTGATATAAATGCAGCTAAAGTATGGTTTTTAGAATCTATTAGTGGAAGTAGTTTTCAAAACTTATTAATAAGAGAACCATATAAAGCTGAAAAAGATTTAACAACAGATTTTGAGTATAATATTAATATATTAGGAGATTTAAAAGTTGTTAAAGTAAATAAAGATAATCATAAAATTCCGCTAAAAGGTGTAGGATTTATTATAAAAAATAAAGATATGAACAAATATGTAAAAAGCGACGAAAATAAAAATATAACATATGTTGATAAAAAAGAAGATGCTACAGAATTTATTACTGATGATAAAGGAGAATTTTCAGTTGAAAATTTAATAGTAGGAACATATATAGCATACGAAACAAAAAATCCTAACTACGGATATGAAATAATAAAAGATGGTGTAGAACAAACTGTTGAAGTAGATAAAACCAAGGATTTTGTGATAGAAAATAAGCAAATATATGTAAAACTTTCAGGATATGTGTGGGAAGATAAAATATTTGGAAAACAAGCTTTAAGAAATGATTTGTTTAAAGACAATGATTATGACAGTGAAGATATTTTAATACCAGAAATAACTGTTAGATTAAAAGATAAATCAGGAAATGTAGTTAAAGAAGCTAAAACTGATGAAAATGGAGCATACTTATTTAAAGATGTGTTAATAGAACAATTAGAAAATTATTACATAGAATTTGAATATGATGGAATTACATATACAAATGTAGTACCACATATAGATAAAGATAATGGTTCTAAATCAGCAGAAAACCTTAAAACTAGAGAAGAATTCAATAATGGATTCAGTACGATAGAAGGAAATGGAGATAATACAGGATATTCTTTAGATGAGAAGGGAAACAAAAAACATGATTTAACTTATGAAAAAGACGCAGAGAAACATACTTCAACATTTGTAAGTAATGGTAAATTCCCAATAATAGCTAATACTAATGAAACTAAATATATAATTAAAGATCATTTTGAGTATGGACAAGAAGAAATTAAATACATAAATTTAGGTTTATATAGAAGAGAACAACCAGATTTAGCATTAATAAAAGACTTAGATAATGTAAAACTTACAATTAATGGCTATGAGCATATTTATGAATATTCACAAAGATTTAAGAACCAAGGGGAATATGGTGATGGCTTCAATGTGGGAGTAAAATTTGCAAATAAATATGGAGAAATGAAATATACAAGACCAATTTATAAAGCAGATTATGAATATGTAAATGAAAAAGACAAAAGTAAAGAATTAAAAGCATTTATAACATATAAAATTGCAGTAAGAAATGAATCAACAAATCTAACATCACAAGTAAATAGTTTAGTAGATTATTTTGATAACAAATATAAAATACTTGCTATAGGAACTAGTAAAGATGAAAAAACAAGTAATATTTCTGGAAATATAGACTTCAAAACTTCTGATTATAATAATGAATACTCAAAAGTAATTATAAATACAAATACAAAAATAGAAGCACAAAAAAATTATGAAATATATGTACAATTTGAATTAAGTAGAGAAGCAATAGTAAATATAATGAATGATGGAGAAAACTTAGAAAATGTAGTAGAAATAAATTCTTATTCAACCTTTGGAGAAGATGGAAAAGCATATGCAGGAATTGATGTGGATTCAAATCCAGGAAATGCAAAACCAGAAGATAAAACAACATATGAAGACGATACAGACTCTAGTCCATCATTAAAATTAGAAGTTGCAGATGCAAGAGAATTAGCAGGAACAGTATTCTTAGATGAAACAAATATGCCTGAGTTACAAACAAATAAAGAAAGAAAAGGTAATGGAAAATATGATGAAGGCGAAAAAGGAATTGCAAATGTAGAAGTTACTTTAACTGAAAATACAGAAGGTGGAAAAGTATATACAGCAAAAACTGATGAAAATGGAAACTTTACAATTACAGGATTTATACCAGGAGATTATACATTAACATATACATGGGGAGATGAAACATATACTGTTCAAAACTATAAAGGAACAATTTATGATAAATCTAGAGACACAAACAATAAAGAATGGTATAAACAAAATGTAGATACAAGATTAACAGATGCTGTAGACAATTACAACAAAGACCAAGAAGCACCAAAAGGTTCAAGACTACAAATTGATGAAGAAATGAAAACACTTGAAAAAGGTGAAAAGAAATATTCTAGAACAAAAATGGACTCAACAACACCAACAATGGGATTAGGAATAGAATATGACAATACAACTACAGCTTCATCAGGAGACAAATATGTTTATAGAATTAGTAATATAGACTTTGGAATAGTAGAAAGACCAAGACAACAAATAGAACTTAAGAAAAGAGTTAAAACAATGAAAGTAACATTAGCAAATGGTCAAGTAATTGTAGACTTACAAATTGATGAAGAAGGAAATATAACAGGTTTAAAAGACGGTATAATTTATATGGGACCATCAGATAAATCAAATCCAAAAAACGGATTTATAAAATTAGAAATGGATAATGAATTAATTGAAGGTTCTAAGTTAGAAGTAACATATGAAATTAAAGCAGTAAACACTAGTGAATTAGATTATGCAACAGAAGAATATTATAAATACGGTGTTGCAGGAGGAGAAGTGTTAACAATAATTCCATCAGCTGTGATAGATTATCTAGATAAAGATTGGGGTTATAATCCAGAATTAAATCCTGGATGGGAAGTAAAAACTGTAGAAGAATTGAAGGACTTAGTTGCAGAAGTTGTATATAATAATGAAGAATCAGCAATAGATGAAAAAACAATACTATATACAGAAAACTTAAAAGCAGCATTAAAACCATCAGAAACTAAAGATACAACATTAAATGTTTCAAAAATACTAACAACAGCAGGAGATATTTCATTAAATAATGAAACAGAAATTATAAAACTTGAAAAACCAAATGGTGGAGGAGATGTACCTTCAATACCTGGAAACTTTATACCAGGAAAAGAACCTAAAGAACCAGATGAATCAACATCAGAAACAGTAATTATAACACCAAATACAGGAGCAAATAGAAACTTTATAATACCAATTTCAGTTGGATTAGTAGCATTAGTTATATTAGGAACAGGTGTAATATTTATTAAAAAGAAAATTTTAAATAAATAAAATGATTAAAGGCTGACCTAGAAATATTTTTATATTCTAGGTCAGCCTTTTAATATAATTTTTGAATTTTGTCAAGTGGCCAAAATCTTAGGATGGCAGTGCCTTCTATTTTTTCTAATGGGATGCATCCAAAGTTTCTGCAATCAGTACTATGTTCTCTATTGTCTCCCATGGCAAATATATAATTATCTGGAACTGTAAAGTTATCAAAGCCATTGTTAATATATGTGTGAACGGTAGGCTCTAAATAACTTTCTTCTAATTCAATATTATTAACAAAAACTTTACCATTTTCTATTTTAACTGAATCGCCAGGCAAAGCAATTACTCTTTTGATAAAACTGTCTTTTCCAATTTCTAAAACATTATGAACAAATTTTGAAAATATGTTTTTATAATTATTATCGTATATTGCAATAGGATTGGATTGGTCTATTTCATCTTCCTTGAGGATAAGTTTGCTAGGAGCTTCAAAAGTAATAATATCACCATATTTAGGAAGCTTGTGAGTTATTCTAGAAACTCTACTAAGAATTAATCTATCATTTTCTTTTAATGTTGGAAACATTGATGTTTTGCGAACTTGTGTAGGTGTTCCAATATAATATCTAAAAGTAAGAGCTAAAACTAATGCAATTAATATACATAATATCCATTCTAATATATTTTTAATAGTTGATTTATTTTTTATTTCCATATAAATTTGATGTTAGCAAAAGCCACATCTCCTCCCTTCAAATAATATTTTTATTTTTGAAATTATATTAATAGAAAAATATAGTTTTTTGT
>CAJMRU010000022.1 GCA_905215845.1 uncultured bacterium | reverse complement strand
AATAGGGAGGCAATAATGAAAGATAATAAAAAAGATATAATAATTTCAATAGGATTTGTAATGATATTAATTATAGTCTTTATAGCAAATATAATTAAGAAAGATGAAGAAATATCTATTTCAGAAAGACGAAAATTAGAGCAATTCCCAGTAATTACAGCAAAAGAAATATTTAATGGAAATGTATCAAAAAAACTTGAAAAATATGCAACAGACCAATTTGTAAAAAGAGATGATTTAAGAAAATTAAAAACATTTTTTAATTTCGAAATATATAGACAAAAAGATAACAATAAATTAGTTGTAGAAGATGATATGATATATAAAATCGACTATCCACTAAATAAGGAAGCAATACAGAAAACATCAAAAAAATTAGGAGAAATTGAAGATAAATATTTAAAAGACATGAATATTTATTACTCTATAATTCCAGATAAAAGCTATTTTTTAGATGATAATTATCTAAAAATGGATTATCAAGAAATGCAAAAAATTATTGAAAGTAATTTAAAAAATGGACAATATATAAATATATGTGAAGAATTATCAAAAGAAGACTATTATAAAACAGATATACATTGGAAGCAGGAGAATCTAAAAAATGTAGTAAATAAAATAGAAAATGAAATGAATTTAACAGATACCTCAAAAATAAAATATGAAGAAAAAGAAATGGGAGAATTTTACGGTTCGCTTTATGGACAACTCGGATATGAAATAGAAGTTGATAAAATTAGATATTTAACTAATGATACGATAGAAAAATGCACAACATATAATTATGAAACAAAAGAAAACGGAAAAGTATATGACTTACAAAAATATAAAAACTCAAAAGATAAATATGATATTTATTTATCTGGTCCAACATCATTAATAAGTATAGAAAATCCAAATGCTGATAATGATAAAGAATTATTGCTTTTTAGGGACTCTTTTGGAAGTAGCATAGCACCTTTATTAATAGAAAATTATAGAAAAATAACTTTAATTGACTTAAGATATATAAATAGTGACTTATTAGCTGAATATATAGAATTTAAAGACCAAGATGTACTTTTTTTGTATAGCGGTGTTGTTTTAAATCAAAATATATTAAAATGATAAAAAAAAATGGAAAATAATTTATAGAAGTTTATCTAAGATTTTAACATGATTAATAAATGATTTTACGGTAATTTATATAACAGACATTTGGTTTAAAAAAATACGACCTAAAAATAATTTAGAAATAAAATTTATTTTCAGGTCGTATTTTTTTGTATATTAAAAATTAACTTTTACTTGAGCCTATATAGGATTTTTACGTATACAATGTAAAGTAATCTTTAAAAGGATTCAAGATATCTTTTTTTATATAGTTTCTGTTATCCTTTAAATGAAAGAATCTAAAATTCACAATTCTTTGGTGTTCTAGGAAAAGGAATTACATCACGAATATTTTGCATACCAGTTAAGTACATAATAGCTCTTTCAAATCCTAATCCGAAACCTGCGTGATTACAACTACCAAATTTACGCAAGTCCAAGTACCAGTCATATGAATTAACATCCATATTTAATTCTTTCATTCTATTTAATAATTTATCATAATCTTCTTCTCTTTGACTACCACCAATAATTTCTCCAATACCAGGAACAAGTAAATCAGCAGCAGCAACAGTTTTTCCGTCAGGATTTTCTTTCATATAAAAAGCTTTAATATCTTTTGGATAATCAGTAACAAATACAGGCTTTTTATATATTTGCTCACATAAATATCTTTCATGTTCTGTTTGCAAATCAACACCCCAACTAACTTTATATTCAAATTTATCATTTGCTTTTTCTAATTCTTTTATTGCATCAGTATATGAAAGTCTAACAAAATCAGAATTAATTACATTATTTAATCTATCTAATAATCCTTTATCAACAAATTGATTAAAGAAAGCCATTTCTTCAGGGCAATGTTCTAAAACATAAGAAAAAGTATATTTAATCATTTCTTCTGCTAAATCCATATCATCACTTAAATCAGCAAAACAAATTTCAGGTTCAACCATCCAAAACTCAGCAGCATGTTTAACAGTATTAGAATTTTCAGCTCTAAAAGTAGGACCAAAAGTATAAATATTTCTAAATGCAGTAGCATATGTTTCACCATTTAATTGACCACTAACTGTTAAATGAGCAGGTTTACCAAAGAAATCTTTTGAAAAATCAACTTGTCCGTTTTCTAATTTAGGAATATTTGTTAAATCAAAAGAGTTAACATTAAACATTTCTCCTGCACCTTCTGCATCACTTGAAGTAAGAAGAGGAGTATTTACATACACAAAGTTTTTTTCTTGGAAGAATTTATGTATGCTATATGCAAAAACACTTCTAACTCTGAAGACAGCATTGAAAGTATTAGTTCTTGGTCTTAAATGAGAAATAGTTCTTAAATATTCAAAAGAATGTCTTTTCTTTTGAAGAGGGTAACTTAAATCACAAAAATTTAAAACTTCTATTTTTGCCGCTTGAACTTCAAAAGGTTGTTTAGCATTTTCAGTAATTACTAAAGTTCCAGTAACTTTTATAGAAGAACTAATAGAAAGTTTACTAACTTCAGCAAAGTTATTTAATTTATCACTAAATACAATTTGAACATTTTTAAAGAAAGAACCATCATTTAATTCTATGAAACCAAATGTTTTTGAATCACGAATAGTTCTAATCCAACCTTCTAAAGTAACTTCTTTTTCAGAATAAGTTGATGTATTTTTATATAAATCTCTAATTGTTAATTTGTCCATAATGTACCTCCCAAAATTTTAATAAAAAAATTATACATTAAAATAGTAGAAATTGCAAGGGAAAAATGATATGTATGCTAGATATTGGTTACTATATAATAGTTTTTACAAATTAGTCACTGAAAATAGTTAATAATTATACTGATTGATTAATTCCAGTAGCTACAATTTTAGTCATATTTTCTATTAACTCATCTATTTCTTTAGGTGTTACAATTAGGTTATATTCCCTAGGAATTAAAGCTTCTTTTATTTCTTCATAATTATCCTCTTCTTTTAGCTTATTTAAATAATCATTAGACTTTGCTTCATCTTGAAGTTTTTCTATAAATAAATCTAAACTATCATTTACCAATACTGCTGTTTCTACTACTGTTGGTATTCCTATCGCTACAACTGGTATTCCTAAACTATTTTTACTTATTTCACTTCTTGTATTTCCAACACCTGCTCCTGGAACTATTCCTGTATCAGATATTTGAACTGTACTGCTTATTCTTTCAATACTTCTAGAAGCTAAGGCATCTATTACTATCAATAATTTAGGATTAATATTATCTACTATACCTTTTAATATTTCAACTGTTTCTATCCCTGTTGTTCCTAATACTCCTGGTGATATGGCACTGACCATTCTTGTTCCCTCTTCTACATATTGTGGTAAATAATTTATTATATGTCTTGTAACTTCGATATCATTAATTACTTTTGGACCTAAACTATCAGGTGTAACATATATATTTCCTAATCCTACTACTAAAATTTCTCCTTGCTTGTCTATATGCTTGTCTATAATTTTTCCTAACTCTTTTGAAATAACTGTTGCTGCTTTTTCTAACTCTTCCTCTTGTGCTATTTTTAGTCCTTTTATATCAACTGTAACATATGTCCCTACTGGCTTTCCTATTGCTTTTTCGCCTTCTTCATTTGTTATTTTTACTCTTTCTACTCTTAAATTCTCATCTATTTCTTCTTGCTCACTTTCAACTCCGTTAATTTGTCCTTCCACATTGTTTGCTTTTTGATATATGTCTCTTCTTTCTGATGCTAAGTCTGTTCTAAAATTATACATTACTAATACCTCCACTAGTATTAGTTTTTATCTTATAAGAGTTTTTATTCATAATTTTATGATATTTTCTATAAAATTATTCCAGATATTTCGCTAAAAACTTTCCTGTATAACTTCTTTCATTCTTACAAATTTGTTCAGGAGTTCCTACTGCTATTATTTCTCCACCATTTTCTCCACCTTCTGGTCCTAAATCTATTATATGGTCACAAGTTTTTATTAAGTCTAAATTATGTTCTATAACAATAATTGTATTTCCTGTATCAACTAGTCTTTGTAATATTTCTACTAGTTTATGCACATCTGCTATATGAAGTCCAGTAGTTGGTTCGTCTAATATATATAAAGTTTTTCCTGTTGCTCTTTTTGATAGTTCTGTTGCAAGCTTAACTCTTTGTGCTTCTCCTCCTGATAAAGTTGTTGATGGTTGACCTAATTTTATATAGCTTAATCCTACATCATATAAAGTTTGAATTTTTTGTTTTATTTTTGGTATTTTATCAAAAAATTCTAAAGCCTCTTCTACTGTCATATCTAATACATCTGCTATTGTTTTTCCTTTATATTTTACTTCTAATGTTTCTCTATTATATCTTTTTCCTTTACATACTTCACATGGTACATAAATGTCTGGTAAAAAGTGCATTTCTATTTTATGAACACCATCACCATTACAGCTTTCACACCTTCCACCTGGTACATTAAAACTAAATCTTCCTTTTTGATATCCTCTTAATTTTGCTTCTTCTGTTGCTGCAAATATATCTCTTATTAAATCAAAAACTCCTGTATATGTTGCTGGATTTGAACGAGGTGTTCTTCCTATTGGTGATTGGTCTATATTTATAATTTTGTCTACTTGATTTATTCCTTTTATGCCTTTACATTTTCCTGGTTTTTCATTAGAACCATTTAATTCTTTTGCAATAGACTTATATAAAACTTCATTTACTAATGTTGATTTTCCTGAACCAGATACTCCTGTTACGCAGTTAAATACTCCTAATGGGAATTTTACACTTACATTTTTTAAATTATTTTCTGTTGCACCTTGTACTTCAATTACTTTTGATTTTACTGCTTTTCTCCTTTTTTTAGGTACTGGTATTTTTAATCTTCCACTTAAATATTTTCCTGTTATAGATTTTTCTACGTTTTTTATTTCTTCTGCTGTCCCTTGTGCCATAACTTGACCACCATGTGTACCTGCTCCAGGTCCTATGTCAATTACTTGGTCTGCTGCATACATAGTATCTTCATCGTGTTCTACTACTATTAATGTATTTCCTAAGTCTCTTAACTTTTTTAATGTAGCTAATAGTCTATCATTATCTCTCTGATGTAGTCCTATACTTGGTTCGTCTAAAATATATAATACTCCTGTTAATCCTGAACCTATTTGTGTTGCTAATCTAATTCTTTGTGCTTCTCCTCCTGATAAAGTTCCTGCACTTCTTGATAATGTTAAATATTCTAATCCTACATCTATTAGAAATTGTAGTCTTTGATGAATTTCCTTTAATATTAAATCTGAAATCATCGCTTCTGTTTTGTTTAAAGTTAAATTGTCTAAATAATCTTTGATTTTTCCTATGGACATTTCTGTTAATTCATTAATATTTTTATCACCTATTTTTATTGCCAAAATTTCTGGTTTTAATCTAGCTCCATTACATTCATTACAAGGTGAATTACTCATATACATTTCGTAAAAATCTCTCATTCCTTGTGACTTAGTTTCACTATGTCGTCTGTCTAATGTTGGTATTACTCCTTCAAATGGTGCTTTAAATTTTCTTATTCCTGCTGGTGATTGATATTCAAAATCTATTTCTTCATTTCCTGTACCATATAATATTTTTTCTAGGAAATCTCTTGGTAAATCTTTTATTTTCTTATTTTTTATTTCTACACCATAATGTCTTCCTATACTTTCAAAATACATTTTGGCCATAGTATCTCCTTTTTTCATTGTACTAGAGCCAAATGCTTTTACTCCATCATATAAAGTTTTATTTTTGTCTGGAATAATCAAATCTTCATCCATTTTCATTAAATATCCTATACCTGTACATTTAGGACAAGCTCCCATAGGATTGTTAAAAGAAAACATTCTTGGTGTTAGTTCTGGAAAACTAAATCCACAATCAGGACAAGCATAATTGCAACTATATAGTTTTTCTTTATCTCCAACTATATCTATTGTTACTAAATTATCTGCATGTTTTAATGCAATTTCAACTGATTCTGTCAATCTACTAACTATATCTTCTTTTATTACCAATCTATCTACTATCAAATCAATATTATGTTTCTTTTTTCTATCAAGTTCTATGTCATCTGATAATTCATATATTTCCCCATCTATTCTTACTCTGACAAATCCATCTTTTTGGAATTCTTCTAATTGCTTAGTATATTCACCTTTTCTCCCTCTAACAACTGGTGCTAGAACTTGTATTCTTGTTTCTTCTTCTAGTTCCATAATATTGTCTACAATTTGGTCTATTGTTTGTTTTTCTATCTTTTTCCCACAATTCGGACAATATGGTACTCCTATTCTTGCATATAGAAGACGGATATAATCATAGATTTCTGTTACAGTTCCTACTGTTGAACGAGGATTCTTGGAAGTTGTTTTTTGGTCAATAGAAATTGCAGGTGATAAACCTTCTATACTTTCTACATCTGGTTTTTCCATTAGTCCTAAAAATTGTCTTGCATATGATGATAAACTTTCTACATATCTTCTTTGACCTTCTGCATATAATGTGTCAAAAGCTAGTGAAGATTTTCCTGAACCTGATAGACCTGTTATTACAACTAATTTATCTCTTGGTATTTCTAAATTTATATTTTTTAAATTGTGTTCTTTTGCTCCTTTTATAATAATTTTGTCATTCATAGAAATTCCTCCATCTCTAAAATATTTGCACACAAATAATTAAATGCGAGCTGATATTTATCTTTTTATAGTAAGTAAATTAATCAGCTCGCTTTTGTTTTTTACTGCTTATTTATTATCCTCTAATCTTTTTTCGTTTTCTAATATTGTCATTATAATTTGCACTGTTTTTTCTAAATCATTGTTTACTAATACATAATCATATATATTAATTCTTGATTCTTCATAATCAAATCTATTTAATCTTAAGATTATTTCTTCTGGCTTTGGTTTGTCAATTCTATTTTCTAGTCTATGACGTAATTCTTCTTTTGGAACTCTTAAAAAGATTGTAACTACTTTTGTATCTTGTCCTAAAAGCTCTTTTAAATGTTCTGTTCCATTTACATCAATATCTTTAACAATTATTTTTCCACTTGCTATTTTTTCATTTAATAATTTTCTTGAAGTTCCATAATAATTGTTATGATGCACATCATATTCATAAAATTCCTTATTTTCTATCATTTCTTCAAATTCTTCTTTTGTTACAAAATGATATGTCCCACCTTCTACATCGCCTTCACGCATTGGTCTAGATGTATATGATGGAAGAGATTCTACATTTTCCATTCTTTTTATTAGTTCTTTTTTTATTGTATCTTTTCCTGCACCTGCAACGCCTGATAATATTACTAGCATTTTTATTTACTCCTTTTGCTATTTTTCTTTTTTATTTTGTCACTATTAATTTTATTCTTTGATTTTTAGTTACCTTGTTTTTACTCTTTTCATCTTTTTATTTTATTGCTATTAATTTTATTATTTTTTAGATTTACTGATTTTTCTCTCTTCATCTTTTGGTTTATCGCTATTAATTTTATTATTTTCTAGTTATCTTGATTTTGCTCTTCGTTTTCTTCTGTACTTTCTTCTGTATCTTCCTCTTCTAATATTTCATTTTCTCTTTCAATTTCAACTTTTCCTTCTGCTATTTCATTAGCTGCTAAAGTAACTGGTGATTCTTCTTTTACTTTTGTCATAGGTTCATCTCCTGCTGCTATTTGTCTTGCTCTTCTAGATGTAGCTATCACTAATTCATATCTATTATTTGCTTTTGTAAGTAATTCTGTAACACTTGGTTTTACTATCATAATTTAATTCCTCCTAAATTTTATTATCATCTTGTGATATATTTTTATCTATTCTTCCACCAACAGTTTCTGGTTGAACTGCTGATAATATAATATGACCTGAATCCATTATTAAAACAGCTCTTGTTCTTCTTCCATAAGTAGCATCTACTGCTGTTTTATTATCTTTTGCCTCTTGTACTAATCTTTTTATTGGTGCTGATTCTGGGCTAACTATCGCAACTATTCTTTCAGCTGAAACAATATTTCCAAATCCTATATTTACTAATTGCATATAATTCAATCCTTCCTATTCTATATTTTGAATCTGTTCTCTAATATCTTCTAAACCGTGTTTTTATTTCTATTACTGCATTTGTTATTTCTAGATTATTTGCTTTTGAACCTATTGTATTTGTTTCTCTATTCATCTCTTGTATTAGAAAGTCTAACTTTTTCCCTATTGCTCCATTACTAGTTAATATTTGTTTAAATTGAGCTATATGACTATCTAATCTTGTAACTTCCTCTTGAATTGAACATTTATCTGCATATATAACTGTTTCTTGTGCTAATCGATTTTTATCAATATCTTGGTCTGTTAACAATTCTTTTATTCTACCTTCTAATTTTACTACATATTCTTGAATAAGTCCAGTAGAAAGTTCAGATATTTCTTTTACCTTTTCATTTATTATATCTAGCCTTAATATTAAATCTTTTTCTATTTTATTTCCTTCTGCTACTCTCATTGCTATTAAATTTTCAACTGCATTTGTCATTACTTTTTCTAGTTCTTTTTCTATTATATCATCTTCTTGTGTATTTTGTATATTTAAAACTTCTGGTAATTTAGCTATTTCCATAACATTTATATCTGAAATAAGTTTTTCACTTTTTGCTAAATCCTTTAATTCTTTTATATACATTTTAGCAATTTCTGTATTTATTTTTATATTTTTTCCTTCTGTTGAGTTATTTATAAAATTTACATATACATCAAATTTTCCTCTTTTTACTTTTGAAGCTATTATTTTTTTCATTTTTTCTTCTAAATAGCTAAGACTTCTAGGTAATTTCATTGATATATCTAAATATCTGTGATTCACACTTTTTATTTCAACTTGATACTCTCTAGAATCTATTATTAAAGATTCTTTACCATATCCTGTCATACTTTTAATCATTTTCTTCTACCTCTTTTTTTGGTTTCCTTCCTCTTTTACTTTTTGGTTTTTGAACTTCATTTTTTTCTTCATTTTTGCTTTCTTCTTGTTTTTTATTTTCATCTTTTTTTATAGCTTCTGTACTTTCTTCTAATTCTTTTTTTGATGTTTTGTTTTTATTTTTTGTACTTTTGCTCTTTGTAGATGTCTTTTTTATTTCTTCATTACTTTTTTGAATTGCTTTCTCTTTTTTTAAGTTTGATTTTTCTTCTATTTTTTCTTGTTCTTGACTTTCCTTTTTCTTCTTTGTTGATACTCTTTTTTTAGTTGTATTTTCTTCTTTTTCTATTATTTTTATTTCTTTATCAGCATTTTTTCTTGTAGTTTTATTTGTGCTTCTTGAAGTCGATTTTTTCTTGTTCTTTTCTTGCTTAGCTTCTATTTTTTCTTTATCCTCGTTATTACTTGATTTCTTACTTTTCTTAGCTATTTTGTCTGTTTCTTTTTTAGATTCTTTTTTATTCTTAGCATTGTTCTCTTTCTCAATTACTTTATTTTCTGTTATCTCTTCTTTTTCGCTATCGTCATCTACTATATTTCTTTTTTTTGCTTCTTTAACTATTGGTTCATCTTTTTTTACTATATCTGAAACATCACTAAAGCTAAGTAAATATCTCCTTCTTGATTTAGTATATATTATAATTGTTTTTAATACATAATAAATTGCAAAAACATATGATGAAGTTAATAAGTATAATCTAAAATCATAATTTAATACTTTTGTAACATGATTTATAAATAAACTGTGCATTGATAATATTAATACTTCTATACCAGTTATTGCCAATGTTCCATTGTCTTTTTTATATGCAATTTCTATTATAACTATTCCAGCAACTAATAATGCAGTAGCACATATTTTTACAGTTCCTAGTAAAATATTTTCTTGTAAATTCATATAT